>NZ_LZZU01000095.1:0-144567 GCF_014170355.1 Cupriavidus sp. UME77 | reverse complement strand
CAGCGCTGGACCAGCCGCCGGACTTGCCGCGCGGTCAAATCCAGGCGCTCTGCGGCGCGCCATTGCGCCAGCAGGCCCTCGGCCGTTGCCTGAATGACCTTGAAGCGGTCAACTTCACGCAGACTCATGGTGATCAACCCTCGATCCTTCACGGCGCGCTCCCGTCCAACCCAGGCGCTACCAGTATAGGTCTATCCAGAGGACATTCTGATGTGGCTGGAAGCGGACATTCTGATTTGGCCTTTACATTTTTAATGTTTAGAAATGATTTTTATGTTATCTGGTGTAGATGCGGATCCGGCGGAAATCGTGGAATTAATGTCGGATTCCCACACTCATGCACCTTTTGCGACCCTTGTGTTCGGTAGCCAACGCACAGATCGGTGCAGGGTTTGCTGCGATGCATCATTCCTCATAGAGTAGGAGCTAGTTGCAGGACAGCGCGCTGGGACAAGTGATCTGAGGCGAGGTCGGTACCCGGAAACGGCTGTATTTACAACGTCTTGCATGGAATTTTGGAGCGGGCGGACACCTTCCGCCAACATCTCGCTACTTTCCGACACGGACACATTTCTCGGATTCGGGATCGCTACGATGCATTGCAACACCAATAAATTCGCGCAAGAACGGATCAACAATTCTTTGGGGGAAAATCATGCCGTACGCCCAACTTGAGCCCGCAACGGTTAGTTGGCTTCATACCTCAACTAACCGTTCAAAGTGCGCCGTGCGGCGCGTCGGCATTTTGTTGTTCGATGGTTTTTCATTATTGGGTGCGGGTTTGGTGGCTGAGCTATTCCAGACCGCCAATGAATGTTCCGCATCCGATCCCGCCAAAGAATCCGCCTATGACGTGCGCCTGCTTTCCGTAGACGGAGGCAGCGTCGCCTGTTCCGCGTCCGTACGGGTCTGGACCGACGGACTCGATCCGCGCCAGTTCATCGGCTTCGATGTGCTCTTCATCGCCGGTGGCGCGGGCGCTCATGCCGCCGCGGCGGACGAGCGGCTGCTGCGCTGGCTGCGCGTTGTCTCCCCCCGCACGCCCACGGTGCGGCCCATCGCCGAAGGCCGCGCCGTGCTGGCGGCGGCCGGCGTGCTCAAGCCGCACGAGGACGAGCATCGCCATCCCGTGTTCGGGCTGCACGCCTCGGACGAGTCCGGCGAGCAATACGAACTTGTCCGGGGCGCGCTGACGCTGATCAAGCGCGATCTCGGCCTGGACGTGGCGCGCGCGGTCGGTACCCGGGTGATGCCCGCCTGGACCGCCCGCCTGATGCCCAGGCTCGCGGATACCGGCGCGACCAGCGCGGGCGACAAGATCCGCGCGGCCGCGCGCTGGCTGCATGAGCACTGCGAGCAATCCATCTCGGTGTCGGATGCCGCGCAGGTGGCAGCCATGAGCGAGCGCAACTTCCTGCGCCGCTTCAAGCTGGAAATGGGCGTGACACCGTCCGACTACCTGCTGCACGCCCGCCTGGATACCGCGTGCAGTTTCCTGGCCGAGACGGAGCTGCCTGTGGACAAGGTGGCGCGGCGCTGCGGCATGGGCAATGGCGACCGGCTGGCCAAGATCTTCCGCAAGCGCATGTCGATTTCCCCAACGGAATACCGTCAGCGCAGCAAGATCAGCGCAGTGGGTTAGCAGGCATGTGGGGCATGAAGGGCGTGCGGGACCGGCGGCGTATCCGCGGGCCCGCAGGTCCGCGCATTGCCCCGCGTAGACGATTGGCGCCACGGGCCGCTTGCGCAAGAGCGCGGCGCCCGACCAGGGAGGGCTGGATCATGTCGAATAAAGTGCTGGAGCCTGTTGCCGTGCAACCCGGGGACACCGCCGCGGTGGCACCGGGCGCCCCCGTGCGCTTGCGCATTGCGCCCGTGGTGCTGGCCGGCGGCGCGGGCACGCGCCTGTGGCCACTGTCGCGAGAGCATTTCCCCAAGCAACTGATCGACCTGGTGGGCAAGGACTCGCTGCTGCAGTCCACGCTGCTGCGCATGCAGGGCTTCTCCGCCGGCCACGAGATCGAGCCCAGCGCCATCATCGTCTGCGGCGACGAGCATCGCTTTATCACCAGCGAACAATTGCAGGCCAGCGGCATGCAAGGCCGGCTGGTGGTGGAGCCGGTCCGGCGCAATACGGCGCCCGCGCTCACGCTGGCCGCATCGCTGGCGCTGGCCGACGGCGAGGACGCAATCCTGGTGGTCATGCCGGCCGACCACGCGATTCCCGACACCGGCGCCTTTCACCGGGCGCTGTCGATCGCGGCCGCGCATGCCGGCGAGGGGGCCATCGTCACCCTTGGCGTGCCGCCCACGCGGCCCGACACGGGCTACGGCTACATCAAGCTTGGCGAGATGCTGCCCGACGGCGTGCGCCACATGGAGCGCTTTGTCGAGAAGCCTGCCATCGAGCTTGCCGCGCAGTACGTGGCCAGTGGCAACTACTGGTGGAACAGCGGCATCTTTGTCGTGCGCGCCACGGTCTGGATGAAGGCGATCGAGGCATTGCATCCCGCCATCCACGAGATGTGCGTCGCGTCGGTGGCCGAAGGCAAGCAGGAGGGCCAGTTCTTCCGGCCCGCGTCGCGGCAGTTCTTCCTGAGCCCGTCGGACTCGATCGACTACGCCGTGATGGAGCGCCTGGACCACCCGGCCTCGCCGTGCCGGGGCGTGGTGGTGCCGCTGGAGGCGGGCTGGTCGGACCTGGGCTCGTGGGACGCCGTGTGGGATGCCATGGACAAGGACGCCGAAGGCAACGCCGGGCGCGGCCGCGTGGTGTTCGAAGGCGCGCACTCCAGCTATGTCCATTCCGACGGGCGCCTGGTGGCATGCGTCGGGACCAGCAACATCGTGGTGGTGGAGACGGCTGACGCGGTGCTGGTGGTGGACCGCTCGCATGTGCAGGACGTCAAGGACGTGGTCGCGCGCATGAAGATCCTGCACGCGCCGGAGGCCGACACGCACCGCAAGGTACGCAGGCCCTGGGGCTTCTATGACTCCATCGAGCATGGCGATCGCTTTCAGGTCAAGCGCATCGTGGTCCAGCCGGGCGCGCGCCTGTCGCTGCAGCTGCATCACCATCGCGCCGAGCATTGGGTGGTGGTCAGCGGCACGGCGATGGTCACGCGCGGCGAGGAGCAATTCCTGCTCAGCGAGAACCAGTCCACTTTTATTCCGCTCGGCGTGCTGCATCGCCTGGAGAACCCGGGAAAGCTCCCGCTGGAGATCATCGAGATCCAGTCCGGCGGCTACCTGGGTGAAGACGACATCGTGCGCGTCGACGATACCTATGGCCGTTGCCCGGGACCACAAGCGTAACGAGCAACAGACAAGGGACAAGGGACAAGGGGCAAGGAACGAAGGACCGCCGGGCCACGCGGGCGCCGCCGGACGCGACCATGGGGAGCTCGCGTGCGGCGCGCCAGGAAAGCATGGCGTGGCGCTGCAAAGTGACGTGAAGCAAAGAAGGAAGCCAGGCAACGAGTGGTGAAGAAACGCGAAGGGCTGGGAAGAACGGGGAGAGGAACATGCTCAAGATCGAAGGGTTGCTGGCGCGCCTTCTGGACGTCGCGCTGGTGTTTGCCGGTGCCGCGATTGCCTCGCACATGCGCTTCAACGACATGTCGCAGCGCACGTTCTACGACGTGTTCATCGCGCTCTCCGTCGCGTTCACGCTGGCCCTGTTTCCTGCCTTCGGCATCTACGAGTCCTGGCGCGGACGCTCCAAGATCGGGCTAGCCGGCCATATCGCGCTGGCCTGGCTGCTGGTGCAGTTCAGCGGCGTCATGGTGTTGTTCTCGTTGCACCATATCGACATCGTCTCGCGCCTGTGGTTCGTTTACTGGACGGGCTCCACCGGCGCCATGCTGATCGTGTCGCGCCTGATGACCCATGCGGTGCTGGGCCAGGTACGCAGCGCAGGCATGAACCTGCACAAGGTCGCCGTGGTTGGCTGCGGTGCGCACTGCAGCGCGGTGATCCGGCGCGGCGTGGCCGCGCCAGCCTCCGGCTTTCGCGTGGTGGCGGCGTTCAACGTGGCGCCGCAGAGCGGCAGCCTCAATTCGAAGGTGCCGACGTTCGATGATCGCGCCGCCTTCCACCGCTATATCCGCTCGCAGGATATCCACGAACTGTGGCTGGCACTGCCGCTGTCCGAGGAGCGCGTCATCCTGGAGTTCGTGGAGGAGTTCCGCGACGAACTGGTCAATGTCCGCTTCATGCCGGACCTGCACAGCCTGGCGTTGTTTGACAGCGGCACCATCGAGCTGATCGGCATGCCCGCGATCAACCTGGTGGCGTCGCCGCTATCGGCCTCCGCGCTGCGCCAGAAGGACGTGTTCGACCGCCTCTTTGCCGCGGCCGCGCTGATCGGCCTGTCGCCGTTGCTGATCGTGATCGCCATCGCCGTCAAGCTGTCGTCGCGCGGGCCGGTGCTGTTCAAGCAAAAGCGCAAGAGTACCGACGGGCGCATCTTCACCATCTACAAGTTCCGCTCCATGCGCGCGCATGCCGAGGCGGCCGGCGTAGTGACCCAGGCCAGGCGCAACGATCCGCGCATCACGCGCGTGGGCGCGTTCCTGCGGCGCACCAGCCTGGATGAGTTGCCGCAGTTCTTCAACGTGCTGCGCGGGGACATGTCGGTGGTGGGGCCGCGCCCGCATGCCATCGAGCATGACGACCAGTACCAGAAGCTGGTCAGCGGCTACATCCACCGCTACCGCGTCAAGCCCGGCATTACCGGCTGGGCCCAGGTAAACGGCTATCGCGGCGAGACGGATCGCATCGAGAAGATGGAGGGCCGCATCGCCTGCGACCTGTATTACCTGGGCAACTGGTCGTTCGCGCTCGATATGCGGATCATCGCCGCCACGGTGGTCAAGGGCCTGGTGCATCGCAACGCTTACTGAGCCATACGGAGCCGTAGGGAGAGCCGTATGGAGCGCAAGGACGGGGCCGCGGCGCGCGTTAGAGCGTTGCCGGCGGGAAGCGATAGTTAGATGGAAGTCAACAAGACATGGCTACCTCATTCGAAACCCAATACACCGATGTCTCCGGCCCGGCCGAGCTCCGGCTGTCCGACTACCTGGTGACGCTGGTCGACCACTGGCGCATGATTGCCGCCATCACCCTGCTGGCGCTGGTGCTGGGCACCGTCTATGCCTTGCTGCAGAAACCGGTCTACCGCGCCGACGCCATGATCCAGGTGGAGGAGAGCAAAGGCGGCAACGCCGCCAATGCCAACCAGGGCTCGTCGCTGCAGACGCTGTCGTCGATCTTCGATCCCAACTCCTCCACGGCGGCCGAGATCGAGCTGATCCGGTCCCGGCTGGTGGTGGAGGAGGCGGTGCGCAAGCTGCATCTGGATATCGCGGCCAGGCCGCGCTACTTCCCCGTGATCGGCGCGTGGCTGGCGGCATACAACAGCGGGCTGGCGCCGCCCACGGAACTGCTCGGCCTGTCGCAGTACGCATGGGGCGCGGAAGCCATCACGATCTCGCTGCTCGACACGCCGCAGAAGTACTACGGCAAGGTGTTCAGGCTGATCGCCGACAGCGCGCACACCTACACCCTGCAGGATCCCGAAGGCAATACGGTGCTGCAGGGACGGGTTGGCGAGGAGGCCGCCGGCACTACCGCGCTGGGCCCGGTGCGCATCCGCGTGGATGCGCTGGTGGGGCGCAACGGGTCGCAGTTCGAGCTGGTGCGCGCATCCACCATCGGCACGGTGGAGCGTATCCAGCGCGCGCTCGCGGTGGCCGAGTCCGCCCTGCAGTCCGGCATCATCCGCGCCAGCCTGGAGGGGCCGGACCCCAAGCTCACCGCGGATATCGTCAACACCGTCGCGCGCCAGTTCGTGCAGCAGGACATTGGCCGGCGCTCCGCCGAAGCCGAGCACACGCTGGCGTTCCTGGACCAGCAGTTGCCGGCGCTGCGCAAGGAACTCGACCTGGCCGAGGAGCGCTACAACTCGTTTCGCAATCGGCAGGGCACCGTCAACCTCGGCGAGGAAAGCCGGCTGCTGCTGCAGCAGATCGTGGAGAACAAGACCAGCCTGGCGCGCTTGCAGACGCGGTTGGCCGAGATCCGCACGCACTACACCGACGCCAACCCGGCGGTGGTGGCGCTGATGGCGCAGATCGAAACGCTGAGCGCGCAGCAGAGCACGCTGCGCCGCAGCGTCTCCGTGCTGCCCGATACCGAGCAGACCGCATTGCGTCTGGAGCGGGACGTGCGCGTGGATACCGAGCTCTATACCAACCTGCTTAATAACGCGCAGCAGCTGCGCATCGTCAAGGCGGGCCAGGTCGGCAACGTGCGCGTGGTGGACTTCGCCGAACCCGCGGACGACCCGATCCGCCCGCAACGCGCCATGCTGGTGCTGATCAGCGGCGGCATCGGCCTGGTGCTGGGGGCCTTGCTGGCTTTCCTGCGCAAGGCCCTGTATGGCGGCGTGGAGCATCCGGAAGAGATCGAGCGGATGCTGGGCGTGCCGGTCTGCGCGGTGGTGCCGCGCAGCCAGACGCAGCTACGCTTGCAGCGCGAGCTGCGCGCCTCCGGCAGCAGCGGGCTGGGCGTGCTGGCGGCACGCGCGCCGGACGACATCGCCGTGGAAGGCGTGCGCGCCTTGCGCACCACGCTGCAGTACGCGCTGCACACCGCCCGCAACAACGTCGTGATGCTGACCGGCTCGCGCCAGGATGCCGGCAAGTCGTTCCTGTCCGTGAACCTGGCCGCGCTGGTCGCGTCCGGGCGCAAGCGCGTGCTGCTGATCGACGGCGACATGCGGCGCGGCGAGGTTCACGTGCACTTCGGGCTGTCGCAGGTGCCGGGACTGTCGGACACGCTGATGGGCACGGACATCGACTCCGTGGTGATCCGCGAGGTGCTGCCGGGCCTGGATGTGCTGACCCGCGGCAGCTTGCCGCCCGATCCGGCGGAGCTGCTGATGAGCGATCGCTTCCACGCCATGCTGGACCTGTTCAAGCAACGCTACGACATGGTCATCATCGACACGCCGCCCGTGCTCGCGGTCACGGATGCCACGCTGCTCGGGCGGCACGCGGGCACCACCTTGCTGGTGGTGCGCCACGGCCGGCATTCCGCGGCCGAGGTCACCGAGACCGCGCGGCGCCTGACCAACGGCGGCGTGACGCTGCATGGCGTGCTGCTGACCGACGTCCCCAAGCCGCCACTGCTGCTGCGCACGGGCTACACCGAGTACTACGGCTACGACGGACGGGTGAAGTAGGGCCGCGGGGGGCCGCTGACTCGACATCCATACCAAGCATTACCAACGCAAGGCGGGAGAACGACAATGACGCGCAAGGTTGCTCTGATCACTGGTGTTACCGGGCAGGACGGTTCCTATCTGGCTGAGTTGCTGCTTGAAAAGGGCTACGACGTGCACGGCATCAAGCGCCGCACCTCCCTGTTCAATACAGACCGAATCGATCACCTTTACCGCGAGCGGCACGATCCCGACCGGCACTTCTTCCTGCACCACGGTGACCTGACGGATGCCACCAGCATGCTGCGTGTCATCCAGCAGGTGATGCCCGACGAGATCTACAACCTGGCGGCCCAGAGCCATGTGGCTGTCTCGTTCGAGGAGCCCGAGTACACGGCCAATGCCGACGGCCTTGGCACGCTGCGCATCCTGGAGGCCATCCGCATCCTCGGGCTGCAGAAGAAAACGCGCTTCTACCAGGCTTCCACCTCCGAGCTGTACGGGCTGGTGCAGGAGATCCCGCAGAAGGAAACCACGCCGTTCTATCCGCGCAGCCCATACGCGGTGGCCAAGCTCTATGCCTACTGGATCACGGTCAACTACCGCGAGGCCTACGGCATGTACGCCTGCAACGGCATCCTCTTCAATCATGAGTCTCCGGTGCGCGGCGAGACCTTCGTCACCCGCAAGATCACGCGGGCGATCTCGCGCATCGCGGTCGGGCTGCAGGACGAGTTCTACCTGGGCAACCTGTCCGCGCTGCGTGACTGGGGCCATGCGCGCGACTACGTGGAGATGCAATGGCTGATGCTGCAGCAGGACCAGCCGGAGGACTTCGTGATTGCCAGCGGCGAGCAGTACAGCGTGCGCGAGTTCGTTCAGTGCGCCGCCGCAGAGCTCGGCGTCACCGTGCGATTCGAGGGCAGCGGCGTGGATGAGGTCGGGATCGTGGAGTCGGTCAAGGGCAAGGAAACCAAGCTCACCCCGGGCAAGGTGATCGTGCGCGTGGATCCGGCGTACTTCCGGCCCACCGAGGTGGAGACCTTGCTGGGCGACCCGTCCAAGGCCCACGCCAAGCTGGGCTGGGCGCCGCGTACGCCGTTCTCCAAGCTGGTCAAGGAGATGGTCCGCTCCGACTTCCAGATTGCCCGGCGCGATGCGCTGGTGACGCTGGCCGGATTCCAGGCGCTGGAACACCACGAGTAAGCACCATGGACAAGAACACCGTCTTCTTTATCGCAGGCCACAACGGCATGGTGGGCTCCGCGCTGGTGCGGCGGCTGCGGGCCGATGGCTATCGCAACCTGGTGACGCGGGACCGCGCCGAGCTGGACCTGACGGACCAGGGCGCGGTGCACCGCTTCTTTGCCGATGAGGGCATCGAGGTGGTGCTGCTGGCCGCGGCGCGCGTCGGCGGCATCCTGGCCAATGCCACGCGGCCGGCCAGCTTCCTGTACGAGAACCTGGTCATCGAGACCAACGTGATCCACGCCGCGTACCAGGCAGGCGTGGGGCGGCTGGTGTTCTTCGGCTCCTCCTGCATCTATCCACGCGACTGCGCGCAGCCCATCCGCGAGGAGTACCTGCTGACGGGCGCGCTGGAGCCCACCAACGAGGCCTATGCGATCGCCAAGATTGCCGGGCTGAAACTCTGCGAGGCCTATAACCGGCAGTTCGGTACCCGCTATCTCTCGGTGATGCCGACCAACCTGTACGGCCCCAACGACAACTACGACCTCGCCACCAGCCACGTGCTGCCGGCGCTGATCAGCAAGGCCTGCACGGCAACCCGGCAAGGCGCCCCAAGCATGACCATCTGGGGCACCGGCAAGCCACGCCGCGAGTTCCTGCATGTGGATGACCTCGCGTCGGCCACGCTGTTCCTGCTGGAGCGCGAGGTGCCGCATGGCGTATTCAACGTCGGCACTGGCCGGGACTTGCCGATCCGCGAGCTGGCGCAGCGGATCTGCCGCATTGCCGGCTTCGAGGGCGAACTTGTGTTCGATACCTCCAAGCCTGACGGCACGCCTTGCAAGCTGCTTGATGTTTCGAAACTGGGGCAGATCGGCTGGCGGCCCGCGATCGGCCTTGATGAAGGGATTTCCGCCATCTACCAGGAGTATTCGCGGCGCATGGAAGAGGGGTTGCCCAGGGTCGAGCAGGCAGGGGCAACAGCGCTCTCCGGTGCCGTTATCGAGTGACCGCAAACAGGAGATAACAATGTCAGGCTCAGTCACGATCTTCCACAACGTAGTCTGGTCGCGCCATAAGGGCGCGGTGTTCTCGGCGTTGCACAGCCAGTCTGCGGCAAGCTCGATCCATTACGACATGGTGCAGATTGCGGAGACGGAGCACTTCCGGCTCGGCTTCTCGGACGTCGACTACTCGTTTCACAACTATCCCATGCACCAGCTGTACGCAGGCTGCTATGAGGATGTGCCGCGCTGGAAGATGACTGCGCGCCTGACCTGGGAAGTGCTCAAGGCCAAGGGCGAGCTGGTGGTGCTGCCGGGCTACCACCGCCCGGAATACTGGGCGATGCTGCTGGCATGCATCGTCACCGGCAAGCGGCGCGCGGTGTTTTGCGACTCCACCGGGCGGGACCGGCCGCGGCGCATGCTGACCTCCATTCCCAAGCGCGTGTTCTTCTCGCTGTGCCACGGCTACTTTGGCTTTGGCGAACGCAGCCGCGAGTACCTGATGTCGCTCGGCGCCAAGCCGGAGCGGATCTTCACGCCCTGCCAGGCGGCCGCCATGCCGGCCACCTACAAGCCGGAGCAAGCCCTGCAGGAGCGCCTGAAGCATCGTGCGGACGGCGCGCCCGTGTTCCTGTATGTAGGCCGCCTGTCGGAAGAAAAGGGGCTGGACACGTTGCTGGAAGCCTTCGCGGGCCTGCACAAGACGATGCCGTCGGCAACGCTGCGGCTGGTCGGCACCGGGCCGATGGCAGGCACCCTGCGCCAGATGGCGGCGGAGCTCGGCCTTGAGGCCGCGGTATGCCAGGTCGGCAGCCTGCAGGACGAAGGCTTGTCCAAGGAGTACTACCGGGCGGCCTGCATGGTCTTGCCCAGCCATAGCGAACCGTGGGGCCTGGTGGTCAACGAGGCGCTCGCCCATGGCTGCCCGGCAGTGGTCAGCGAGAACTGCGGCTGCGTGCCGGAACTGGTGCTCGAGGGCGAGACCGGGTTTGCGGTGCCGGCGCGCAGTGCCGCTGCGCTGCAGGCCGGCATGACCCGCGCGCTGGCGGCGTTCGCGGATACCCAGGCTACTGCGGAGCGTTGCCTGTCCGTGATCCGGCGCTTCGATCCGGCGAACGCCGCGTCGAATATCGCGCGCGGCTGCGCCGCGATGCTGAGCGAGCCGGAAGTGCATCAGCGAACGGGCGTGCAGACCTAGGCCTGAACCCGGAACCCAGGATCCAGGACCCAGGAGCCGGGCCCAGCCCGCCATTCTTCCTGCCGCGTGTCTTGACCGTGCGATGGCCTCTGCGGCCATTGCAGGGAGGGTTGCGCGCGTTCGCTGCATGCGCGGCGTTCCCCGGTCGGCCGGCTGCCAGGGAGGAAGGCGTCACGTTGCCGGAATGACACACGCAGAACCGAATGGAGAGTCCCGTGAGAATCCTGATCTGCGGACAGAACTATGCGCCGGAGCTGACCGGAATCGGCAAATACACCGCCGAGATGGCCGAAGCGCTGGCCGCCGGCGGGCATGAGGTCCGCGTGGTCTGTGCGCCCCCTTACTACCCCGGCTGGCGCGTGGGCGAGGGATATTCCGCCTGGCGCTACACCCGCGAGTTGCGCGGCGGCGTCCAGGTGCATCGCGCGCCGTTGTGGGTGCCAGCGCGCCCGACCGGCGCCACGCGCCTGCTGCACCTCGCCAGCTTCGCGCTGGGCGCGCTGCCGTCCTTGCTCAGGCAGGTGCTATGGCGCCCGGATGCCGTGATGGCGATCGCGCCCAACCTGATGAGCGTGCCCGCCACATGGGTGGTGGCACGCCTGGCCGGCGCCAGGACCTGGCTCCACGTGCAGGACTATGAAGTCGACGCGGCCTTCGAGCTGGGCATGCTCAAAGGCGCAAGGCTGCGGCGCGCGGCGCTTGCCACGGAGCGCCTCCTGATGCGCCGCTTCGACGTGGTATCCACCATCTCGGAGAAGATGGCCGAGCATGCGGTGCGCAAGGGCGTGGCCAGCACGCGCGTGTTCCGCCTGCCCAACTGGGTGGATACCACCGCCATCTACCCGCTGGAGCGGCCCAGCACCTATCGCGAGGAACTCGGCATCCCGCCGGACCAGAAGGTCGTGCTCTATGCGGGCAACATGGGCGAGAAGCAAGGCCTGGAAATCCTGGTGTGCGCGGTTGCCGCACTGGCCGGCAATGCCGGCATCACCTTTGTCTTCTGCGGCAACGGCCCGGCCAGGGCGATGCTGGAAACCCACTGCGCCGGGCTGGACAACTGCCGCTTCCTGCCGCTGCAGCCCGTCGACCGGCTCAACGAACTGTTGAACCTGGCGGACATCCATGTGCTGCCCCAGCGCGGCGATGCGGCCGACCTGGTCATGCCCTCCAAGCTGACCGGCATGTTTGCCAGCGGCCGCGCCATCGTTGCCATGGCGCTGCCGGGGACCGAGCTGTTCGCGGCGGTATCGCCGCGCGGGGTCGCGGTGCCCCCGGACGACGTCGAGGCCCTGGCGGGCGCCATCAAGCGGCTCGCCGCATCGCCCGCGCTGCGTGCGGAGCTGGGGGCCGCGGCGCGCGGCTACGCCGAGGCCACGCTGTCCGCCGCCGCCGTGCTGTCCCGCTTCGACGCCAGGCTGCGCGCCTTGTGCGGCGAAGGCGCGGCCCGGGCCGCGGCCGGGGAGCCTCGCGTTGGGGAGGAGCTCCCGGCCAACGTATTGCAGCCGGAGAAGGCGGAGTAGGCGGAGTAGGCGCAGTAGGTGCTGCAGGCGGAGCAGGCCGGGCATCGCGTACGCAACAACAAGAAGGCAGGCGCGCAAGCGGGCACAAGCAAGAGGACAGGGGAGGTGAGGCATGTCAGCGACACAACCAGGCGCGGCGCCGGCACAAGGCCGGACGGCAGCGCGGCCTTACGGCACGGCGACGGCAAGCCACGCCGTGGGGACATTGCCCGCGCTCACCAGCATCCGCTTCCTGGCGGCCTTGACCGTCGTGCTCTGCCACTTCACCGAGATCGGCGTGCTCAACGGCCCGGTGTGGTTCCTGCAGCTGGCCGACGGCGGGCGGCCGGCTGTCTCGCTGTTCTTCGTGCTGTCCGGCTTTGTGCTGACCTTCACCTACCGGGACAAGATCGGCCTGCCAGGCGGCGCCGCCGCGTTCTACGCCGCGCGCTTCGCCCGGATCTACCCGGTGCTGGTGCTGTCGCTGCTGTTGTCGCTGCCGGTGACGCTGTGGCTCTTGCATACGGGCGACAGCGAGCTGTTGCGCGAGTGGTATGGGCTCAAGGGCTCGTACGTCGCGATGCTGGCGGTGAGCCTCGTGGCCCAGTTGCTGGCGCTGACCGCGTGGCTGCCGTTCTCGGCGCTCAACCAGCCTTGGAACGGACCCGCCTGGAGCATCTCGTGCGAGGCCTTCTTCTACGCCTTGTTTCCGTTGTTGCTACGCCGGCTGGAAAAGCGTGGCAGCCGCGCGCTGGCGCTGCTGTGCCTGGCGCTGTGGCTGTTGCAAGGTGCCTGGATCGCGCTGCTGCTGGCGGTGCTGCCGCCGTCCAGGCATGGCTTCCTGGTGGCGCAGTTTCCGCTGACCCATCTTTTCGAGTTCGTGCTCGGTGTCTGCGCGGGCATTGCCTACGCGCGGCTGCGTGGCGCCGGCGGCAGCCGGCACGCGCTCGGCATGGGCCTGGTGGCGGTAGCGGTTTGCGCGGTCGGCACGCTGGCGGTGCTGCGCCCGCTCAGTCCCGCCTTCTACCTGCAGGCGCCGTTCTTTGGCGCGCTGATCCTTGGCCTAGCCTTGCTGGAGCGGCCGGTGGCAGGCGTGCTGCACCGGCGCTGGCTGGTGTCGCTTGGCGAAGCCAGCTTCGCGCTCTACCTGATTCACGTACCGCTGGCGCGCATGGCTTACCTGGCCGGCTGGCGCCAGCAGGCCGGCTGGATGGCGGTGGCGCTGGCCATCTTGCTGAGCCTGGCCATCTACCGCTATGTCGAGGAACCGATGCGCCGGCGGTTGCGGCGCCGGCTGGCGCACCCGCGCGTAGTGCAGCCCGTAGTGCCGCCCGCATCGGCGCCCCAGGCAGCGGCCGTGCCGGTGCAAGCCTCCAACGGATGAAGGAGGGCCCGCCATGCGCAACCGCTTCGCGACCATCTGGATATGGCTGATGCTATGCCCGCTGGCAGTGGATTTCAAAAGCGTCGATGAAAACGGCAGCCGCCTGACGCAGATCCTGCTCACCCTGCCGGTGATCGCAGCGGGCATTGCCCTGGCCTTGATCGCGCCGCGCTTTGTCACGCGCACCCGGTTGAGCTCGGCGGTCATGGCTGCGTTGCTGCTGACCGTGCCGGGCAGCATCGTCCCGCAATTGATCCAGGGCAACGATGTTGGCAATTACCTGCGCGTGCTGTTGCCGTTCATGTTGTTCCTGATCGGCTACCTGGCCGCGCGCCATCCGTGGCCGCAAGAGCGCCTGACGCAGATCGAGTCGGCGATGTTCGCCGCCATGGTGACGTCGCTGCTGTTCAGCTTTGCCTATGGCATGGCGGTGGGGGGCGGGCTGGAGACGGTGCGCTTTCGCATTGTCTCGGTGGTCTTCCTGGCGACGCAGGGCGTGCTGCTGCACGAGTTCGTCATTGCCAGGCGCGCGACCAAGTTCACCGTGCTGCTGTTCATCGGCACCGTGACCATCGAGATGCTCAGCGTCACGCGCAGCTTGCTGGTCGGCACGGCGTTGCTGTTCTGCTTTGCCACGTGGCTGAGCGCGGCGTCGCTGCGCCATCTGTTCAAGGCGGTGCTGCGCGCGGTCGTCATCACGACGGTGCTGGTAGGCGGCACCGCGTTGGTTGGCTCGGAGTTGTTTCCGAGCGTCGCCGCGCACTGGACCCAGCGGATTGCGGCGGGCAAGGCCACCGCTTCCGGCATCGACCCGACAACCGCCACCCGGCTCGCCGAGCTCAAGGACCAGTATGACCAGGTCACCTCGAACACGACGTCGCTCATGGTCGGCAAAGGCTATGGACATTTCTATCGCTATTCGCCCGCTTACCTGAAGGCGCTCTCCGGGCAGATGAGTGAGAAGGAGTTCTATGCGATCAACGAGTGGACGGCGGGACATAACTTCTGGGTCTACCAGTTGTTCGCGGGCGGCTTGCTGTTTGGCATCGCGTTTCCTGCCATCGTGCTGTTCTCGCTCTATCGCGGCAGCATGGCCTATCGCCACTGGCGGCGCGTGGCGCCGAACGCGCCCAACCTGGCCGTGATGGGCCGCGCCTTGCTGGTGCTGGCGGCGCTGCCGGCCACGTCGATCGGCGGCAATCCGCTGGGCCCGCGCTTTTCCGGCGTGGTGTACGGCGTGGCGCTGGGCCTGTTGGTGGCCACGCATGCGCAGCTGGCCCGCTCGACGGCCGCGAAGCTCGCCGCGCAAGGCGCGGCGGCGGCCGAACGTGCGCGGCAGGCGCAACAGGCAAAACAGGGAAGGCCCAGGCGAGCCCCGCTGGCGGGGGCGCCCGGACCCTATGCGCCAATGCTCACAACGATAGCCCACGCGCCGGCTGCCAACGCGCCCGGCGATGACCAGCCAGAGCGCGCGCCCAAGCGTCTGCGATTTGCCCCGCAAGGAGTCGACCGATGAACATCCTTCACCTGCTTTCATCGATCGATCCCAGGCTGGGCGGACCCGTGGAATGCGTGCGCCAGGGCAGCGCCCAGCTTGTCGCGCAGGGCCATCGCGTGGAGGTGCTGTCGCTCGATCCGCCGGACGCGCCCTACCTGGCCGACTTCCCCTTGCCTTTGCATGTGCTGGGGCCCGCGCGCGGCTACTACCACTACTCGCCCCGGCTGGTGCCCTGGCTGCGCGAGCATGCGCAGGAGTTCGACGCAGTCATCGTCAACGGCCTGTGGCAATACCATGGCTTTGGCGCGTGGCGCGCGCTGCGCAAGCTGCAGGTGCCGTACTACGTCTACCCGCACGGCATGCTCGATCCCTGGTTCAAGCGCGCCTACCCGCGCAAGCACCTGAAGAAGTGGCTCTACTGGCCGTGGGCCGAGTACCGCGTACTGCGCGATGCGCGAGCCGTGTTGTTTACCGCCGAGGAAGAGCGGCGCCTGGCCAGCCAGTCCTTCTGGCTGTACCGCGCCAGGGAATCGGTCGTGAGCCTTGGCACGCAGTCGCCGCCCCCGGAGCACGACGCCGACGGCGTGGCATTGCGCGAGCGCTTCCTGGTGGCATACCCCGAGCTGCGCGGCAAGCGCATCGTCTTGTTTCTTGGCCGCGTGCACGAGAAGAAGGGCTGCGACCTGCTGATCGACGCCTTTGCCCGCGTGGCGGCGCTGGACCCGCAGGCGCACCTCGTGATCGCGGGCCCCGATAGCGCGGGATGGGTGCCGCGGCTGCAGTCGCAGGCCGCAGCGCGTGGCATTGGCGCACGCGTGAGCTGGCCCGGCATGCTGCGCGCGGAGATGAAGTGGGGCGCGTTCTATGCCAGCGATGTATTCGCGCTGCCCTCGCACCAGGAGAACTTTGGCATCGCGGTGGCCGAGGCGCTGGGTTGTGCCGTGCCCGCACTGATCTCCGACAAGGTCAATATCTGGCGCGAGATCGAGCGTGACGGCGCGGGCCTTGCCGCGCCCGACACCGTCGAGGGATGCGAGGCGCTGCTGCGGCGCTGGCTCTCCATGGACGACGCCCAGCGCGTGCAGATGCGCGCCTGCGCCAAGGCAACGTTCAACCGGCGCTTCACCGTGGAAAGCATGGCTCGCGACCTGCTGCGCGTGCTGCAGTCCGGCGAGCCGGCGCAGGCCGTGATGGAACCCGAGTGGCTGGGCCGCGATGCCTGATGCGGGATGCGCGATGCGTCCGGCAACGCACGTGCTTGGCCGCGGTTAGCGCAATGTTGGCGCACGCGAGCGAGGGCGTCGTACGAAGATGGAAGCGGGAAGGGTAGTGGCAATCCGTCTTGAAACCGGCCAACAGGGGGAGCAGTAGATGTTTATCGACACCAGAAAGCTCGAAGAGGACGCCGTGGTGCACACCACCGTCTGCATCATTGGCGCCGGGGTGGCCGGCATCACGCTGGCGCTGGAGATGCAGCGGCTTGGCATCGACGCCTGCTTGCTGGAGAGTGGCGGCTACAAGGCCGATGACGACACGCGCGACCTCTATCGCGGCGAGAACATCGGGCTGCCCTATACCTTCGCCGATGGCAGCCGCAGCCGCTTTCTCGGCGGCAGCAGCAATTGCTGGGGCGGCTGGTGCCGCCCGCTGGACCCGTGGGACCTGGAAAAGCGCAGCTGGGTCGCGCACAGCGGCTGGCCGTTCGGGCTCGATGAACTCACCCCTTACTACGAGCGCACCCATGCGCTGCTCAAGCTCGGGCCCAACAACTTCGATCCCGCTTACTGGGAGGCCGCCATCCGCCGTCCCGACGTGCGGCGCCTGCCGCTGATCGGCGAGCATATCCGCGACACGATCTCGCAGTTCAGCCCGCCGGCCCGCTTTGGCAAGCTGTACCGCGAGCCGCTGGAACAATCGCATCGCGTCAAGGTGTATCTCTACGCCAACGTGGTCGACATCGGCACCAATGCCGATGCCACTTCAGTGACAGAGGTCTCGGTCGCCACGCTCAGCGGGCGGCATATCAAGGTGGCGGCGCGCTTGTTCGTGCTGGCCACGGGCGGCATCGAAAACGCTCGCCTGCTGCTGGCATCGAACAAGGTGCAGCCTGCCGGCCTGGGCAATGGCGCGGACCTGGTGGGCCGCTATTTCATGGACCATCCGCGGCTGATGTCCGGCAGTGTCCGCTTCAACAAAGGATGGGCGCGCAACAAGCTCTACGACATCAAGTACCACTACCAGAACGCGGCGGTGAGTGCCAACGGCACCTATGTCTCCTCGCAGTTCGCGCTCAAGCCCGCCGTGCTGGAACGCGAAGGCCTGCTCAATGCGCGGGTGTGGTTCTTCTCGATGTTCTACGGCGAAGGCAGCAAGGGCGCGGAGGCGCTGTTCCGCACCAAGCAGGCACTGTTGAAGAAGGACCAGCCAGGCCACAGCCTCACCCGGGACCTGCTGACCATGGCCGCGCACCCGGTCGACACCGTGGGCTTCGGGCTGACGCGGCTGATGCAGCCGCGCTCGCTGATCACCGACGTCAAGATGCAGGCTATCGTGGAGGCCGATCCCGATCCGGACAGCCGGGTGACGCTGTCCGAACACCGCGACCGGCTTGGCGTGCCGCGAGTGCGCGTGCACTGGCGCGTAGGCAGCCTGGTGCAGCGTACCTTCGACCGCACCTTTGCGCTGCTCGCGCAGGAGCTGCAAAGCAGCGGCGTGGCGCAAGTCACGCTGGATCCACCCGTGGAGGGCCAGCCCTGGCCCGCCGCGCTCGAAGGTACCTGGCACCACATGGGCACCACACGCATGCATGATTCGCCAACAATGGGAGTGGTGGACCGCAATAGCCGCGTCCATGGCATCTCGAATCTCTACGTGGCCGGCAGTTCTGTGTTCCCGACCGTCGGCGCGAATTTCCCCACCATCACCATTGCTGCGCTGGCATTGCGCCTGGGCGGGCACATCGCACGGGAGCTCGGCATGCCGTGCGCGACCTACGCGAGCGACGGCACGCCGCAGCACAAGGCGCCTGCACGCGAGCCGGAGCAAGCGATGACGCTGGCGGGCGCGGGCATGGCGGGGGCAGCGCAGGGCTTGATGCCCTTGCGCGAGGAGTGACTTAGGGGGCCGCGGCTGGGTGTGGGCGTACCTGCGCCACTGTGGCCCAACGTACATAAGGACCAGGTATTGGCGTGAATCTTGCAGCTATCCGGGGGGCGGAACCCCAGATGGATCGTTGCAGGCACAGCGCCCTCAAACGACTTGAATGCGGTTCACGACAAGGAGACGCTGCCATGGCAACCAGGATCTTTCCCGCTCTTGCATTCGTTGCCGTTCTTGGCGGATGCGCGTGGGCACCGGGTCCGGCACTGGACTCGAGTCGCCTGCATGACGACATCGGCGCCAAGACTGGCACCGAAGCGTACCCGGTGCAACTGATCAACGCGGCGGTGATCTCCAGCCAGATCGACGCGGTCGCCACGACCAACAGCAAGGTGACACCCGCCACGGGCGCGGACCTTGCCCAGAGCATCGCGAAGTACGAATACCGCATCGGCCCGCAGGACCTGCTGGGCGTCACCGTGCTGTACAACCCGCAACTGAGCTCCAGCGCGGCGAACATGCAGCCCATTCCGATCGCGCCCGGCGCCGCCGCCGACGGCGCGCAGCAGCAGGCGCCGCTGGAACAGAACGGTTTTCGCGTCGGCGCCAATGGCGAGGTCTACTATCCGCCCGTGGGCATGCTGCGGGTTGGCGGAAAGACCGTGGAGCAGGTGCGCAGCATGATCTCCACGGCGCTGTCCAAGGAGATCCGGGACCCACGGGTCGACGTGCGCGTGGTGTCGTACCGCAACAGCCGGATCGACGTCACGGGGTTGGTGAAGAACCCCGGGTCGCTGCAGGTCACCGATGTGCCGCTCTCGATGATCAACGCCATTGCGCGCACGGGCGGCACGTTGCCCGATGCTGACGTGCAGAAGGTCAGGCTGACGCGCGGCGACAAGGTCTACGAGCTGGATCTCGATACGCTGACCGAGCGGCGCAATGGCGTTGGCGATTTCCTCTTGCAGGGCGGCGACGTCATCAATGTGCCCGACCGGCTCTCCAGCCGGATCTTCGTGATGGGCGAAGTGGTCAAGCCGACCTCGCTGCTGATGAACAAGGGCCGCCTCTCGCTGGCCGACGCGCTCGCCGGTGTCAACAGCATCGACATCCGCGCTGCCGACCCGCGCCAGGTCTTCGTGATCCGCGGCGCGCGCGAGAACCCGACACAGCCCGCCGTGTACCGGCTTGACATGACGCAGGTGGATGCTTTGCTGCTGTCGACGCAGTTCCGCATGGAGCCGCTCGACGTGGTGTATGTGGGCACGTCGGATGCCGTGCGCTTTAACCGGGTGCTCGAGCAGATCACGCCGACCATCCAGACCCTGTTCTTCACCAAGCAACTGGGCAAATAAACCAGGGCTGGCGGGGCAGGCAGTTGGGCAGTTGGGGTCTTGCAGGGGTAACACGTGATGTACAGCCAGCGATTAGCTCCGGACGTCAATCACCTCCTGCGCGGCTTGCCGCGCGATGACTGGGAGGCCATCTCCAACCACCTCGAACTGGTGCGCCTGCGCCCCGGGCAACTGCTGACCGATTGCGGGCAGCATACCAATCATGTGTATTTCCCGACCACGGCGGTCGTCTCCATGCTGTCCTTCCTGGAGGACGCCACCACCGTCGAGATCGCCACGGTCGGCAACGAGGGCATGGTCGGCATCCCGGTGGTGACGGGGGGCAATGCCATGCCTTACCGGCTGGAGGTGCACACGCCCGGGTTCGGCTACCGGCTCGCGGCGAACAAGCTGCGGCAAGAACTGCTGCGCTCGCCGGCAATCCTGCGGCTGACCCTGCTGTACGTGCAGGCGTTGCTCACGCAGATCGCGCAGACCGCGGTGTGCAACCGCTATCACTCGCTGAACCAGCAGGTTTGCCGCTGGCTGCTGCTCGCCGTCGACCGGCTTTGCTCGAACGAGATCGCCATCACCCAGCAGGTCATCGCCACCAAGCTGGGCGTGCGCCGCGAAGGCGTGACCGAAGCCGCCAGGAAACTGGCGGATCTCGGGTTGATCCACTACAGCCGCGGCCACATCACGGTGATCGACCGGGTCCGGCTGGAGCTGCACGTCTGCGAGTGCTATGGCCTCGTCAGGCGCGAGTACGGGCGCTTGCTGTCCAACGGGGATGACGGGCCGGCCTTGCCGGAACGGCTGGGACACGCCCGTGCGCTGGCTGTGTGCGCGCATCACGCGCACTGAGCGCATGAAGGGCATGGAGTGCATGACGGGGAGCTGAGCGTGATTACCTTTACCGAAGTGGGCTTGTCTGCGGCATCGCGGCGGCCGGGTTCCCGCGTGCGCTGGGGCGCGGCCCGGGCACTGCTTGACCATGCCGGCTGGATCCTTGCCGCCATGCTGTTCGGCGCGCTGTGCGGCGCGCTGTATGCGTGGTCGCTGCCGGCCATGTACGAGGCGGACGTACTGGTGCGCCCGGAGTCTGCCCGGCGGCTTGCGCTGAATGCGCAGGGCACGGCCAACGCGGGGCAGCCCGCCGACGAACTGCGCCCGGATGCGATGACCAGCCGCGCGGTGCTGACGCCGGTGGTGCGGGAAACCCGGCTCGATATCGCCGCGGCCCCGCGCACGGTGCCCGTGGTTGGCGCGCTATGGGCGCGGTTTGCCGGTGGCGCGCAGGCAGGACCACTTTCTACACCGCTAGCTGCGCCGCTGGAGAGCCTGTCCGCCTACGCCTGGGGCGGTGAGCGGATCGACCTGATCGCCCTCAACGTGCCCGACGCGCTGCTCAACCAGCCACTGACGCTGGTGGCGCAGGGCGACCAGCGCTTCCGCCTGCTGGGCGAGGACGGTGCGGTGCTGCTGACGGGCAAGGTCGGCGACATTGCGCGGGGCAATGGCGTTTCGCTCAAGCTGGCGCAGCTCACCGCGCGCGCGGGGACCGAGTTCGTGGTGATGCGCCGCGACGCCATCACGGCTGTCGAGCTGCTGGCGCGCGGGCTCAAGCTGGAGCCGCAGCGTGGCACGGCCACGGCAACCGGGCCGAATGGCGCAGCGGCGGGCGCCGCCGCTGGTGCAGCCGCCGACGCGGTGCGCATCGCCTGGCGCGACGCCGACCGGGAGCATGCCGCCGCCGTGGTCAATGCCGTGGCACGCTCGATTGTCGATACGCAGGTTGGCCATCGGCGCGAGCAGGACAACCAGCAGCTGGATTTCGTCACCAGCGAGCTGCCGCGCGTGAAGGCCGAGCTGGAGGCGGCGGAGGCGGCCCTGGCCCGGTACCGCGCGCGCGCCGGGTCATTGCAGCCTTCCCAGGAGTCCCAGTCCTATCTCAGCGGCAGCATCGAGTACCAGCGGCAGATCTCCGGGCTGCGGCTCGAGCGCGCGCGCCTGCTGCGCAATTTCATGCCGCAGAGCCAGGAAGTGCGGGCGATCGACGAGCAGATCGAGCAGCTGCGCGGCGACAGGCGCAGCATGGATAGCCGGCGCCAAGGGCTGTCCGAGGCGGAGCGGGAGTCGGGCGCGCTCAGCCGCGACGTGAAGGTGGCCGAGGACATGTACATGTCATTGCGCAGGCAGGCACAGCTGCTGTCGCTGGCGCAGTCCGACCAGAGCAGCGATGTGCGGCTCGTGGACCTTGCGGTGGCGCCTGCGCTGCCGGTCGGACCGGATCGGGCGCTGGTGACGGGCCTGGCGGCGCTGCTGGGCCTGTTGGCCGGCTCCGGGCTGGCCGCGCTCAAGAGCCGCGCGTCCCGGGGCATGGAGAGCGCTGCCGCGATCGAAGGGAGCCTGGCGCTGCCGATGGTGGGCGAGGTCGTGTTCAGCCCCGAGCAGCTTGAGCTGGAGCGCAAGAGCCTGGCGCAGCCGCGGCCCCTGCGCGCACCGGTCTTGTCCGTGTGCGAGCCGGGCCAGGCAGTACGGCTCGCACACGGCACGGACGACGCGGCGCGGGCGAGCCTGCGCCACTGCGTGTCCACCGCTTCGGTGCACCCCGGCGCGGCGCATGAAGACACAGTGCTGCACGACCGGTACCTGCTCGCACGGCAGTATCCGCACGCCCCGGCCGTTGAGGGGCTGCGCACCTTGCGCGCGTCGCTGCACTTTGCCATGGACGGCGCTGCCAACCACATCGTGGCCATTACCAGCGCCTCCGTGGGGGCGGGCAAGACCTTTGGCGCGGTCAACCTGGCCGTGCTGGCGGCGGAGGCCGGCATGCGCGTGCTGGTGGTCGACGCCGACCTGCGCCGTGCCCGCGTGGCCGGGCAGTTCGGCCTGGAGGGCACGCTGGGGCTGGCCGACCTGCTGGGCGGGGCCCTCACGCTGCATGATGCGATCCGGCCCACCGCTGTCGGCGGGCTGTGGCTGCTCTCGGCCGGCACGCGGCCGGCGAATCCATCCGAGCTGCTGATGCTGCCCGCCCTGCGCGAGGTGCTGCTCACCTGTGCCGCGGGCTTTGACCTGGTCCTCGTGGATACGCCCCCCATCCTCGCGGTGGCCGACGCCGCGCTGGTCGGCCGCGTTGCCGGCGCCACGCTGCTGTTCGTGCGTGCCGACAACACCCCGCAGGAGAAGGTGGTGGAGGCGCTCAAGTACCTGGACCGGGCTCACGCCAACGTGATCGGCGGCGTGCTTAATGGCTTGCAGGTGCGCCGGAGCAACCGGGAGCGCTGCGCCGAGACCAGCGACTACCTGCGCGCGAGCGCGCCGGAGGATGGCACGGTGCCGGCCTGGCGCATCGGCTGACCCGCCGTCTTTGACTTTTGCCTGCGTAGCGGCCACGGGCGCCGCCGCGTGCCCGCGCGTGCGTGCGGGCACACGGCATGCCCGCCATCTTCTCCACCCTTTATCGACCAGAACGGCCTCATGAGAAGCACGAACGGCAGGCACTTGCCCGCGCTGTCCCACCTGGTGGCGCTAGAAGCTACCGTCAGGCTAGCCAGCGTGACGGGCGCGGCCGACGAGCTATGCCTGACGCAGAGCGCGGTCAGCAAGCAGTTGACCGAGCTCGAAGAGTACCTCGGCGTGCCCATGCTGAACCGCCGCAAGGGCGCGGTCTCGCCCACCCAGGCGGGCGAGCAATATCTGCGCGCGGTCCGCAAGGTGATTGCCGAACTGGAGGAAGCCACGCTGGAGGTGCTGACAAGCAGGGGCAGCGGTGGCCGGCTCGATCTGCGCGTGCCGGTTTCGCTAGGCAATATCTGGTTGCTGCCGAGGCTGGCGGGGTTTGCCAAGGCCAATCCCCAGATCCAGGTCAACGTCACCGCCAAGGCAGGCACGGTGGATCTGCGTGCGTCCGGCCTGGACGGCGCGATCCAGGTTTGCACGGGCCCGCCCGAAGGGCATGTCGGCGTCAAGGTGATGCCACTGGCCTTGTTTCCGGTGTGCGTGCCCGAACTGCTGGCGCAGGCGGAGTCCGCCCAGGCTGCGCTGGAGCACCTGCCGCTGCTGCACCAGGCGGAGGCGCTGGAGGCGTGGGCGGGCTACTTCGACGTGATCGGCATGGCGGCGCGCAGGGCCCTGCGCGGGCCGCGCTATGCCTCGCTGGCCATGGGGCTGCAGGCGGCGCTCAGCGGCATGGGAATCGCCCTGTTGCCCGATTACGTGGTGAGGGAGGACCTGAAGGCGGGGCGGTTGGTGCGCTTGCTGGACGCCACCTATGTCTCGCCCAAGTCCTATTACTTTGTTTGCCTTGAGGACAAGTGGCATAGCCCGTTGGTCGGGGTCTTCCTTGCCTGGCTGCTGGCGGAGGTGGCCGCGGATGCGCCCCCCTGCATATCGCCGGAGATGCCGCCCCAGACGCCACCCCAGGTGCCAGCCGGGCATGCATAGGCCGGCCGCCACGCCTTACCAGGTGCAGATGCCCCAGTCGGTGTACAGCGGCATTTCCAGGCCGAGCGCCGTGTCTGTCACCGCATGGATCTGCACGAAGGGCCGCTCGGACTCCACTTTGCCGAAGATCGCCGCGAACGGGATCTCACCCGCATCCCGTCCCGTGCCGATGCGCAGCAGGCCCGTGGGAATGGAGGTGCCGGAGGGGTCGACGAGATACCACCTGCCCGACAGGAAGACTTCCACGAAGGCATGGAAATCCGGCGGCCCGAGCGCGGGATCCGCGCCGTAGTCCAGGCTGCTGGAGATGCGCGCGGGAATGCTCAGCGCCCGGCAGATGGCAATCATCAGGTGCGCGAAATCCCGGCACACGCCAATGCGCTCGACGATCGTGTCCACGGCCGAGGTGCGCTCATTTGTGGACGTCGAGAGGAAACGCACATGGTTGCGTGCCCATTCCCGGATTGCCACGACGCGCGAGTAGCCCCATGGCACCCTGCCGAACTCCCGCAGGGCAAACTCCATCAGGCGGTCGGATTCGCAGTAGCGGCTAGGCGCCAGGTAGGGCAGCACCTCGAAGGGCAGTTGCGCGATCGGCACTTCGTGCAAGGTCGAAGGATCGTCGAGGCGGTGGTCGATATCGACCACGGCTTCATAGTGGATCGCCAGATGCCCCTTGGGGGCGCGCAGCCGGATCAGCCGGTTGCATAGCATGGCATCGGTGTACTGGTCCATGCGCAGCACGGGCGGCACCGTCAGGCGCTCGGAAACAATGCTCTGGCGGGCGGTACGGGCGGCTTCGATGTTGAACAGGAAGTCAGCCTCGGCATCCAGGACTTCGTACGACAGGTCCACCGAGTATCGAAGACGGTTCATTTGATGCCCCCTTGCCCGCGCGGCATGACAGGCGCTTGCTGGATGAATGGTTCATGACAGGGCTCAACGGATCGCCACGGCAGCCGTCAAGCGGGGATGCGTGCCCGTCCATGGTCGCCGCCCCCCAAGGGAAAGTCCAGTGAATCCGTTGAACGCCCTTTGCGGGTGTCACTGGTTTCCCTCGACGCCTGGGCGCCCGCGCTGCTCTATCCTCTATCGCGGGCCGCGGTACTTTGGCCGTGGCACCTTGCGCGCAGCCTGCTTGCGGGGCCGGCCGAGCAGGCCGACGGAGACGGCGTAGCTAAAGAGATCCAGGTCGCCGCGCAGGCCGAGCTTGCGCATGGCGGACACCTTCTGTGTGCTGATGGTCTTGACGCTGCGCCCGAGACTCAAGCCGATCTGGCTGACGGTCATGCCCGACAGGTAGAGCCGGATCACGTCGGTCTCGCGCGGGCTGAGCGCGCTGAACCGGGAGCGCACGTCCATGTCCGGTCCGGTGCTGTCCAGCAGTTGCCGGATCGTCGGCGACAGGTAGCGCACGCCGTCGAGCACCTGCGACAGGCCAACCGCGATATGCGAGGCATCGTCGAGCTTGCTGACCACCGACAAGCGCTCGAACCGGACCAGCCTGCCGATCTGCGTGGGGTTTTCCAGCATGGTGACCACCAGGATCGACAGCGCGGGATAGCGGCGCCGCACGAACTCGATCATGGGCAGGCCGTCTCCATGCAAGCCGCCTGGCATTGCATAGTCCGTCAGCAGGATGTCGCACGGTCGCCGGCTGAGCGCGGCGAGGATTTCAGTCGAGTTCCGCGCGATGCCGGCAATCTCTATGCCCTCGAACTGCGCCAGCAAGCCTCGCAAGCCCAGCAGCATGACGGGATGGTCATCGGCGATGACGATGTGGGATTTGGAGAGCGAGAGGTTAGCCGGCATGGGCATGGGTCCACGACCACGAATGGCGGCAGCGCATGCATCGCGGGGGCCGCTCCGTTGGCCGCGGCATCTGGCGTGGGCAAAGAGGGGTGACGTCGCTCATGGCAGAGTTCCTTGCGCTCTTGAAATGGCGGCGCGGCGCGCCGAAGAAAGTACTGAATTTGTGACTGCTGACTGTATCGCCGGGAACGCCATGCTGGTTTGAGAAATTTCCTCATTTCGCCGCAATTGCGGGGGGCGAGCCGGAAACCGCGCGGCAGCCCGAGGCGCTTCATCGGCGTCCCACTCCCCAGGTCTCTCTTCCGATTGCCTGGGAAGATTCCCAACGCAAGGCGGAGCGACTTCGCCATCCGTTCGCCATCCGTTGAGCGGTCCAATGCCAAAAAAGTGAGTTTTTAGTACTTTTTAAGGCATTCCAACATGCCGGAACGATGTGCCTGCGCACGATGCAGGGTTGAGTCTCCCCCCTCCTTTGGGAAATTTCCGGTGGCTGATTCGGAAGTTTCGCGCCAGTTCGGGGGCAACTTCACCACATAATCCGCGCTTCACCTGCCGATTGGCGGCTGTCGCCCGACGCAGGTAGGTTCGTTTCTTGGCAGTCTTGGGGGAGAGCGTGAGTGGCAACTATCCTGATCGTCGACGATCACCCCGCACTGCGCCTTGTGATCAAGGCCCAGTTGTCGCAAGTGCTTGGGGTCAGCCATATTCTGGAAGCCGACAACGGCCAGACTGCAATCGAAGCCGCGCGGCAGTTCGAGCCCGATGTTGCCGTGCTGGACCTGGATATTCCCCGTATCAGCGGGCTGGACGTGATCCCGCGCCTGAAGCGGATTTATCCGCCGATCCGGATCCTGGTGATTTCGGGCCAGGACCAGGCCGTCTTCGCGCCGCGGGTGCGGCGGGCGGGTGCCCAGGGCTTCGTCAGCAAGTTGCAGGACATGAAGGAAATCGTGCGCTGCGTCGAGTGGGTGATGGCCGGCTACACGGTGTTTCCCGAAATGCCCTATGAGCGCGAGTTGCCGCTCTGCAACCAGCGGGCGGATGAAGAGCGGCTCGCGTTGCTCTCGGACAAGGAGATCGTCATCCTGCAGATGCTGGTCAGGGGCTTGTCCAACAAGGCGATCGGAGAGCTTTTGTTTATCAGCAATAAAACGGTGAGCAGCCATAAGACCCGCATCATGGGCAAGCTGCGGGCTACCTCGCTGGTGGACCTGGTCGACTTAGCGCGGCGCTGCCGCCTGACGCCTTCGCAATGACGCCAGCCAGTGGCCGCTCATCGGCAGTGGGGTAACAATATGCAAATGTTCACAGAGGCAAATACATGATCCGTGCGCTATTACTCAGCACTACCGAGAGTGGCGTGCAAGCGTTGCAGATCAGCGGGCTGGCGGCCGTGCTTGCGGGCCTGGGCTTTACCGTCGAGCACGTGGGCCTGGCCTGCCCGGATCCGGGGCGCGTCCAAAGCGAGCCGCCCAGGCTGGCACTGGTCTGGCTGGCCCATGACCATGCCGGCGAGCTCGCGCGCGGCGACTTCGGCCTGTCGCCGGACAGTCTGTTGTTTTCGGTGGTGCAGGCCGGCGCGCACGCGAGCGTGGTTGATGCCGCCCATGGCGCCGCCTTCGATGCCACACTGAGCGCGCCGGTCAACGTCGGCGCGCTGGCGCACGCGCTGGCCGGGCACGGGTTTGTCGCGGTGTCGCCCGGCGAACGCGCGGCCGTCGGCACGCTGCTCGATACGCTCGCGGGCGGTGACGCGGATATCGTCAGGGACCTGGTTGACAGCCTGGTCGAGACCAACCGCATTGATCTCGATATGATGCGCACGGCGCTGGCGGATGGCGCCTGGCAGCAGTTCGGCAGCGGGGCTCACCGTATCAAGGGCTCGGCCAGGATCCTGGAGTGCGGGGCCCTGGTCACGCTTTGCGGCCGGCTCGAGTCCGTTGCCCAGTTCGGCGACCTTGCCACCGCGCAAGCCTTGCTGCCGATTCTTGCCGCAACGCTGGCGCACCTCGACGCGTCGCTGGCGGCGCTGCGCCCGCGACCCCGAGCGGCCTGAGCGGCCTGAGCGCTATCTCTACCCTAACTGCGATCCCGGTCGCTACCGCGCCCCATGACGGGGGTTCCCGGCAGCTAGCCCGGTTAAGCGTTGTCCTTGGCTGTGCGAGCGCCGCTGCGCAGATGCCCGCGCAACGCGCGTTCCAGCGTGGCCAGTCCCACCGGCTTGACCATCACTTCGCTCATGCCCGCGGCCAGCGCATGCAGGTGATCCTCGCTTTGCGCGCTCGCCGTGCAGCCGATGATGGGGATGCGGCCCAGCGCATCCTTGCGCGCGCGTATCGCGCGGGCCAGGCTGAAGCCATCCATCACCGGCATCATGCAGTCGCAGATGATCAGGTCCGCAGGACACCGCTGCAGGTCCTCCAAGGCCACGGCGCCGTTCTCCGCCGTCTCCACGGCAATGCCAAGCCGCTCCAGCTGGCGCGCCATCAACAAGCGGTTGGGCGCGTGGTCGTCCACGACGAGCACGCGGGTGCCCGGCGCAAACGGCGCGATGCCCGCATTGCCGGCAGGCGGCGCGTCTGCCGGGGGCTGCGAAGCCGAAACCTCCAGGCTGAGGTGCACCAACACGTGCGTGCCGCGTCCCGGTTCACTCTCCAGGGTGATCTCGCCTCCCATCTTGCGTACCAGGTTTTGTGCGATGGACAGGCCGAGCCCGGTGCCGCGGGTGTTCGCGTGCTCCGTTGACTCCACCTGGGAAAACGGCCGGAACAGCTTGCCGATCGCCTCCGCGGGAATGCCGATGCCGGTGTCCTTGATGCTGAGGCACAGCGCTTGCGAGGCCCCCGGCGCGGCAGAGCCGTCGAGCCGGATATCCACGCTGCCGCGCTCGGTGAAGCGGATGGCATTGGAGAGAAAGTTGCTGATGACCTGCTTCATGCGAAGGATGTCCACGCGATGCGCCGGCGCCACGGCATCGCTCACGCAGACGTTCAAGGCCACGCCCTTCTGGGCGGCGACGGGACTGAACATCTGCGTGACTTCATGCAGGCCCTGGCGCAGGCTGGCGGCGCGGGGTTGCAGCGTGAACTTGCCGGCCTCCATCTTGGAGAGGTCCAGGATATCGTCCAGCAGCGCCAGCAGCGATGTGGCCGCGCCATGCGCCGTGTCGAGTTGCTCGCGATCCTCGTGCTGGGCGTGCTGGCGCGTCAGCACCAGTTCCAGCATCCCGAGGATGGCGTTCATCGGCGTGCGTATCTCATGGCTGATCGATGCCAGGAATGTCGACTTGGCGCGGTTGGCGGCCTCCGCGCGGTTCTTGGCGGCAGCCAGTTCGGCCAGCATCTGCTGGCGTTCCGTCACATCGATCCAGCCCCCGACGATGCCCGCCGTGCCGCCATCGGCGCGGCGCAGCGGCACCACCCAGCTGATCACGCTGCACGGCGCGTTGCCGATGGTCAGTTGGCGATCGGCGCTGAACGGCAGGCCGGTGCGCAGCACGCGTTGATAAACGGCCATCAGTTCCTGGTGGCTGATATCGGGGTGGAAGGCGGAGTGCACGAAGGCCGGCCCGGTCCCGGCCAGCGCCCGCCGCGTCGTGCCCAGCGCCGCTTCATAGGCGGTATTGCAGGTGATCATGCGGAACTGGCTGTCGCGCAGGTAGATCGGCTGGGGAATGCCGTCGAGTACCGCCGTCTGGAACGCGACCTGGTCCTGCAAGGCACGCTCGGCCGCGGTGCGCTGCGTTACCTGCCGGCGCAGCGAGGTCACCCAAGCCAGAAACAGCAGGCTGACCAGCGGCAGGGCGGCCGCGCCAGCCATCAGCCATGGCATGAACCGGTGCCAGATGAAGCCCGGCGACCTGGGTTCCATCCAATGCGCGCGCATGGCGCCAAGCTCGTCGCGCGAGATGCTGAGGATGGCCTTGTTGATGATGCCCAGCAATTCCGGGTGCCGGTTGCTGACACCCACGCCGACTTCCAGCGGCACGCCGCCCGCGGCCGCGGCGACCTTGAGCCGGCCGGCATAGGTTTGCCTGAGCATGTGGTCAGCCATGAAGGCGCTGGAGATGGTGGCATCCGCGCGTCCCGTGGCGACCATGCGGAAGGCCTCATCGTACGAGTTGGTCTCGCGCTGGCTCACCGCGTAGCTGGCCCGCACGAGATCGTAGAACCCGTTGAGCGGCGGCCCCGCGATGACCTTGTTGGCAAGGTCGGGCAGGCTCTTGATGCTGTCGTTGCCGGCGCGCGTGACAACGACCCAGTTGCCGGAAAAATAGGGCGCGCTGACCGAGAGCGGGGCGTTGGCGGTGGCGGCATGGTTCAGCGGCAGGATGGGCACCACGTCCAGCGTGCCGTTCTTGAGCGCGGCAGTCACGTCCGCGGCGCTAGCCGGCCAGTAAGGGACGAAACGCAGCCCGGTGCGCTGCGCGATCAGTTGCAGCACTTGCTCGGTGAGTCCGCCCAGGCGTTGCCTGGCGTCGACGAACTGGAAGGGAACCAGGTCGCGCGTCGCCAGGTAGCGCACCTCCGGATGCAGGGCCGCCCACGCGCGCTCTGCCGTGGAGAGCTTGAGCTTGTCGGTGATATCGAATTCGAGCGAGCTGGGCGTCCAGAAGGTGTCGATCTCGCGCCTGAGCGCCGCGGGCAGCTGCGCCAGCACCTGGTCGATGATCCGGCCCAGCGCGGGGTCGCTCACCGCGAACGTGACGCCCTCGTGCGCCAGCGGCGCGAAGTTGTGCGCCGTCAGTTCGTCGTAGCGGTATTGCTCGACGAGGTAGCCGGCCGCGGTGGCGTTGGTGACCATGACGAAGTCCGCGTCCCGGGAGAGCTGGTCGAGCGCGCTGAGCAGGTTCTGGAACGGCAGCAGCCGCGCGCCAGGGTAGGCTCGCTGCAGCAAGGCCGGCGAGACTTCGCCCGCCAGGTAGCCGATGGTGCGGTTGGCCTGGTTGCGCGCAACGTCTCGCCGGGATACGACCTCGATCAGGCGATGGTCGTGGTACGGCGCGGTGCGCAAGCCGGTGCCCGGGTTGTCCAGCGAGGTGGTGATCAGGTCGATGGCGCCGCTGGCCAGATGGCTGCGTGCCAGTTCGTGCGAGGGGTAGCGCTGGATCTGCGCCGGCACGCCAAGCCGGGCCACCACCACAGCAAGGTAGTCGGCGGAAATCCCGCGGTAGTTCCCACTCAGGTCGACCAGGTCGAACGGCGGCAGGTAGTTGCCAACCACGCCCACCCGCAAGGCCCTATGCGCGCGACGCCATGCATGCAACGCCGCATCGTCGCCCCGGGGCGATGCGGCACGGTCGATGACATCGCTTGTGCCGACGGGGTCCAGGCGCACTTGGGCATTCAGGCGCAACGTGCGCAGGGACTCGGCAGGCGGGGCAGCCAGCGCCAGCGTGCCCTGGCAAAGCGCCAGCAGCAGCACCAACAGTTGTCGGCGCCACCAGTTGGCCGGCGCGCACCGGCTCGCGGTGGGCGAACCGTCCACCGGATGCGGGGAACTGCAGATGCACATAAGGGATTCTCGAGGAGGGAAGCGTGCCGCGGTGTGCCTGATCTGCGCACGCATGGGGTTGCAGCCTCCAGGCGACGCCGGGCACCAGCCAGGAAGCGCATGCCTTAGCCCAAATGTACGGGCCGCGCTTGCGCACAGATTTGAGAAATGTCTGAAATGGCCTGCAGAACTTTCCGAGGCTGGCGCACGGGGAATGAGATCCGGGCGGGTCACGTCCGGTGATGCTATTTCTCTGGAGTGATGTTTGAGGCGCGTGGAGGCCGTTTCGGAGGCTTCTTATATCGTGATAGGCCCAGGCTACCCACTCTCAATAGCAAAAAACAATCGTTATCTTTGTAACGATGAATTGTACAAATCACCTTGGCGCGAACAGAATCGGGTCTTCGCTGCAACACGCGGCCATCCACCCCCAAGTCATCCAGGAGCTAACCCATGCTGCAATCCCGTGAAGGTCAACGCGTTCCCAATGTCACGTTCCGTGTTCGCGAGAACAACGAATGGAAGACCGTGACCACGGCCGACTTGTTCGAAGGCAAGACCATCGCACTGTTCTCGTTGCCGGGCGCATTCACCCCGACCTGTTCGTCCACCCACCTGCCGCGCTACAACGAGCTGGCACCGGTGTTCGCCAAGCACGGCGTGGACGCGATCCTGTGCGTCTCGGTCAACGACACGTTCGTGATGAACGAGTGGGCGAAAGACCAGGAGTCGGAAAACATCGTGATGATTCCCGATGGCAACGGCGAATTCACCGAAGGCATGGGCATGCTGGTCGACAAGGCTGACCTGGGCTTCGGCAAGCGCAGCTGGCGCTATTCGATGCTGGTCAAGGACGGCGTGGTCGACAAGATGTTCATCGAGCCGGAAGAGCCGGGCGACCCGTTCAAGGTGTCGGACGCCGACACCATGCTCAACTACATCGCCCCCAACGCCAAGAAGCCCGACCAGGTCGTGGTGTTCTCCAAGGTGGGTTGCTCGTTCTGCGCCAAGGCCAAGCAGATGCTGTCGGACCACGGCTTCGAGTACATCGACGTGCCGCTGGAACACAAGATCCGCGGCAAGGTGCTGGGCGCCTTGTCGGGCGACATGACCGCACCGCAGATCTTCATCAACGGCAAGCTGATCGGCGGCGCCGACGCGCTTGAGACCTACCTGGTTCGCTAAGCCTTAGCCCGCCACGCGACACCCGACACACAACACGCTTGAACGCCGCAGGGCGCGGCGCCGGCAAGGCCGGCAGCCGTGCCCCAGTCGGCGGACCCGATGGCAGCGCCACCCGGTGCCATCCGGTCCGTTGATTGACACAGCCTTTACCAGGAACGCCGACATGACCACCCCGCAGAACGTGCAAAACGCGCAGAGCTTGCAGAACGCAAAGACCGTGCAAACCATCCAGACCGATGTCGCCGTGATCGGCGCCGGTACGGCGGGCCTGGCCGCATATCGCGCGGCCCGCGCTGCCGGCAAGCGCGCCGTCATCATCGAAGGCGGCCCCCATGGCACCACCTGCGCCCGCGTGGGCTGCATGCCCTCCAAGCTGCTGATCGCCGCGGCCGAGGCCGCGCATGAACTGCGCCACACGGCTGCCTTCGGCGTGCATGTGGATGGCGAGATCCGCATCGACGGGCGCGAAGTCATGGCGCGCGTCAAGCGCGAGCGCGACCGCTTTGTCGGCTTCGTGGTGCGCGGCGTGGACGGCATTCCCGCCGAGGACAAGGTGAGCGGCTATGCCCGCTTCATCGACAACACCGTGCTGCAGGTTGGCGAGCACACCACCGTGCGTGCCAGCCGTGTGGTGATCGCCACCGGCTCCAGCCCCGTGATCCCGCCGCCGTTCAAGGTGTTCGGCGATCGCCTGGTGGTCAACGACGACGTCTTCGCCTGGGACGACCTGCCGCGCCGCGTCGCCGTGTTCGGCCCCGGCGTGATCGGGCTGGAACTTGGCCAGGCGCTGTCCCGCCTGGGCGTGCAGGTGCGCGTGTTCGGCCTGCGCGGCGGCGTGGGCCCGCTGACCGATCCGGCCATCAAGGCCAATGCGGTGGCTAGCTACCGCGAGGAGTTCTACCTCGACCCGGATGCCAGGCTTGCCGAGATGCACCGCGACGGCGACGAGGCGGTGATCAGCTTTACCGATCTCTCGGGCAACACCGTGACGGAGCGCTTTGACTACGTGCTCGCCGCCACCGGCCGCCAGCCCAATGTGCGCGGCCTCGGGCTTGAGCACACCGGCCTGGATTTGGATTGGCGCGGCCTGCCGGTATTCGATCCGGCCACCCTGCAATGCGGCACGGCGCCGATCTTCATCGCCGGCGACGCCAACGACGTCCTGCCGCTGCTGCACGAAGCTGCCGACGAAGGCAAGGCAGCCGGCGAGAACGCGGCGGCCTATCCCGAGGTGCGCCCGTTGTCGCGCCGCGCCCCGATCGGCGTGGTCTTCACCGACCCGCAGATCGCCATGGTGGGCCAGCGCCATGCCGACCTCGAGCCCGACAGCTTTGTCACCGGCGAGGTGAGCTTCGAGGACCAGGGCCGCAGCCGCGTCATGCTCAAGAACCGTGGGCTGATGCACGTCTATGCCGACAAGGCTAGCGGGCGCTTTCTCGGTGCGGAATGGACCGGCCCGCGCGCCGAGAATATCGCGCACTTGCTGGCCTGGGCTTACCAGCAAGCGCTCACCATCGAGCAGATGCTGGCCATGCCGTACTACCACCCCGTGGTGGAAGAAGGCCTGCGCACCGCGCTGCGCGATGCGGCCGCAAAGCTGGCTGGCTGAGCTCGATCATCACGGCCGCCCTGAACGTGGTGCTGGTGATCGGCATCCTTGACAACTTCGGCATCCAGACCACCCGCTTCGTTGGCCTATCGCCCCATTGACGACGCTGTGATTCCGTTGTAGGCGGCGCGGATGGCGGACTCCTCTGCCTGGCCGGCTTGCAGTTGCCCGTTTTGTGGGCAGTCCGATGGGGTCCGCGTGCTAGAGCCATTTGCGGAGCTTGTTGACAGTGTTATCCACATAAAGTGTGGATAACACTGTCGGGCGGCAGCAGGGGGAATGTGAGGTCCGGCGGGTTTGTCAAGCCCCGGGGCCAGGTTTTTGCTGGCGGCGGTGGGCGCAACGGCGGCCGGTGCGCAGGTCCTGCCGGCTTGTGCTGCCAGCGCGGAATCGGCGAAACTCGTCGCCGGGAGTGATGGGCATGGCACTGGCTGCCGCCATGCCCATGCCGCGATACCCCATGCCCTATTCCCTATTCCAACCCGCCATCACCCGAGGACAACACCATGCCATTCCTGATCGAAACCTGGGACAAGCCACAGCACCAGCAAGTGCGGCAAGCGGCCCGAGCGGGGCACCTGGCGTTCCTGGCCGCCCAGAAGGCCCTGCTGCTGGCTTGCGGGGCCAAGCTCAACGATGACGGCAGCGATGCCGGCGGCGGCTTCTATATCGTCGATCTCGACACCCGCGACGCGGCGCAGCAATTCATCGATGCCGACCCGTTCACACAGGCCGGCCTGTTTGCCGAGGTGCGCATCACGCGCTGGCGCAAGGCCTATCTGGGTGGTGAATGCTACCTGTAGCCAGCGGGGGCGATGTGTCTGTGCCGGGGCGCGTTCAGCCGCCCCGTGTCATCCCCGGCGCATCCGGCCCACGCCGTTCCAGGTTGGCGTAGGCATCCGCTGCGATCACGCCGAACATGATGTGGGCGAACAGGCTTTCCCACCCGCGCGCTTCGTCGAACCAGTTGAAGTACCGGCCCATCACGTAGAAGTTCACCAGGTAGACCAGCACCCCGAACACCGCGCCCACCAGCGTGGCCATGCCGATGCTGGAGTCAAAGCGGAACGACGCAATGAGCATGGCCAGGATCGTCGCCAGCACGATCGACAGGCCAAAGTGCACGATGCCCGCGGCCAGCACGATGGTCCAGCTGAACGTGTCGGCGGAGGCCAGCGCCTGCCGGCCGAGCATGAGGGCAGCCACCATCTTTACCGTGCCCCACGCCCCCTGGTACAGCACAAAGCGCGCCGTCAGCAGCTCCAGTACGACGTACAGCGTGCCCGCGATCAGCCCCGCAATCGCAGCGGCGCGCCAGTCCGGCGTGCGGCGGGCGAAATGGTGCGGCTGCATATGCAAATGGAGTTCCATGAACGGCTCCTTCTCACCAGCGGCCTGAAAGCCAGGCCCTTGTGATAGTTCTAGCCTATCCGCTGGAAATGCCAAGGCCGCGAGTGCGCGCCAAGCGCCTCGGGCGCCGGCCTGGGTGACGAGAAAGAAGCGCGAGGACTTGGGCCGCGAGGGCCCCGGTTTCAGCCCGCGGCTTGCGGCGCGAGCTTTACCACCAGTTCGCCGCCGCCATAGGTGGCCTGGATCGTATGCGCGCCGGCCGGCACGTCGAACGGGCGCGTCAGCGTGCCGGTGGTCACCACGGTGCCTTTGCGCAAGGTGACGCCGCGCTCGGCGGCATGCGCCAGCAGTGATTGCAGGGCTTCCAGCGGGTAGACTGCATCGTCGCCGGCAAGCGGTTGCGCGCACGCCACGCCGTCAAGCGCCACGCTGGCGCTTGCGCGCACGTCTTCCATGCTGTCGGCGTCGATCTTCGCGCCCAGCACCAGCGCGTGGAAGCCCACGTTATCGCCGGCAAAAGCCGGCATGCCCACTGCAACGCGGTCTTCATAGCGCGATAGCACCACCTCGACGGCAACTTGCGCGCTGTCGATCAGGTCGGCCAGCGCTGCCGGCGCGAGTTCGGCCTGCTGCGGCGCGACGTCGCGCGCCAGCCGCACGGCAATCTCGAACTCGATGGTCACGACCGCACCCGTGGGGACCGGCACGGTGTCGCCCGAGGCATAACAGCGCGATGCTCCCACCTGGCCCACCAGCGGGCGCGCCAGCTTTGCGCGCCGCATGGCGTTGGCACTGCCGACACCCAGCTTCCATCCCACCACCGGATCGCCGAGCGCGGCGATGAAACGATCCTGCACGTCATAACCGCTGCCGAGCGTTGCCGGCTTGGCATCGGCGGGCAGGTCAGCGAATTGCACGCCGCGCCGGCAGGCGTCGGTCAGCAGCATCGCCGCGGGGCCGGGGTTGAAGGGTACGCTCACGAATTCTCCTGGGTGATCGGTGATGGATGATGGGTTGTTCACTAGCGGGGCCGCTGGCCGGGCCGCGACACGAAAGCGTTCAGAAGCGATGCCGCTCCGAGGTGCGCCCCACGATCGACGCCCCCGCGATCAGTTCCTTGAGCAGCGCTTGCGAGGCGTGGCCGCTGGTGCGGTAGGGATCGAGCTCGCCGTGGGCGGAATACTTCAGGATGGTGGCCATATTGACCTTGCCGGTGTTGACCAGGCCCATTGCCCAGCCGGCGAACTCGCGCTCGAGGATTTCCTCGTAGTGCAGCAGCACCACGTCCTCGTGGCGCGCGTCCCGGCCGATTAGCTGGTACAGGCGCGAGACTTCCGTGCGGCCGCCTTCGAGCGCCTGCATGAAGATGCCGTTGCCGTAGCACAGCACGCCGGTGATGCCGTGCTTCGGGTTATTCGCCACGCTGGTAGCGACGATGGCGTCTACCAGCGCGGGATCGGCCGGCTGGCATGCGCGGCTGGCGTAGAGCAGGCGTACGAGCATGTTATCTCCACTGGGTTTGCGGGCGAGCAGGTGAATCGCGCTGGCTTAGTCGCGCGTCCGGTTCAGCAGGGTCAGGAACTCGCGGCGCAGGCTGTCATCCTTGAGGAACGAGCCGCGCATCACGCTGTTGGTCATCTTTGCATCGGTGTCGCGCACGCCGCGCCAGTGCATGCAGAAATGCTCGGCTTCCATGACGATGGCCAGCCCGTCCGGGCTCATCTTTTCCTGCAGCAGGTCGGCCACCTGGGTCACGGCTTCCTCCTGGATCTGCGGGCGGCACATGATCCATTCGGCCAGGCGCGCATACTTGGACAAGCCGATCAGGTTGGAATGCTGGTTGGGCATCACACCCACCCACAGCTTGCCGATGATCGGGCACAGATGATGCGAGCAGGCGCTGCGCACGCGCAGCGGGCCCACGATCATCAACTCGTTGATGCGCTCCGCGTTGGGGAATTCGGTCACATTGGGCTGGTTGACGTAGCGGCCAGCGAAGATCTCCTTCAGGTACATCTTGGCCACGCGGCGCGCGGTCTCGCGGGTGTTGTGATCGTGGTCGATATCGATCACCAGGCTGCGCAGCACCTCTTCCATGCGCGACTGCACTTCATCGAGCAACTCGTCCAGTTCGCCGGGCTCGACATACGCGGAGATATTGTCGTTGGCGTGGAAGCGCTCGCGTGCCGCCTGCAAACGCGACCGTATGCGGGTCGACACACTATCCAAGGCCTCGTCGAGGCCGGGATCAGGTGCTTGGTGGTCGGATTCCATATCGTGCGGTTCGTGGCTGTCGTTGAAGGATCGTTGAATGGGGGGGCGAGCAGGCGGGCATGGTATGCCGATCCACCTCGGGCCCGGAAGGCCTCTGGTCGCATCCGGTCGCATCCGGTCACCCTTGATCGCCTCTTTGCGCCTACTTTACAACAATATCCTGCGCCGGCACCGGCTAGCCTTGGGTGCATGGCACGCAACAGCGCGGGGGATAGGAAGAGGGGCCGGCCAGATCGCGATGTGGCTGGGCCGCATCGCGGGCGCAGGCCCTTGGCAGGGATGGCTACAGCGCGGCTTGCATCAAGGTGGCGGACGGCGGGCAGGCTTCCCGGCTCAGCGCGGTATTGAGCAGTTCCGCAGGCATGCAGGCGCGTTCCACGCGCTCAAAGCCCAGCCGGGCAAAATAGTCGACTGCAGTGGTGGTCTGCAGCACCACGGACTGCACGCCGCGCGTGCGGGCCTCGGCCAGCATCGCAGCCACCAGTAATTCGCCAAGGCCTGCCGAGCGCGCGCGCTCGGCCACGGCGACCGAGCGCAGCACGGCCACTTGCCCATAGTTCTCCACGCCGGCGCAACCGAGCAGGCCAGCGTTGTCGCGTACCACAAGGAAATTACCGATTTGCTCGGCTACGCCGTCAACCGGCAAGCCGCAAGCCTGGAGCAGATCCTGTACTTCCTTACTGTCTTTTTCGTTTGCATAGTGCGGGCGCATATTGCCCTCCTGCCCTTCGGGCTGTTATTCGTATCTTAAGTTCTGACTGGCTTTACGGTGCCTAGGGATAGTTCTTAAGTAGATTCGCGTACTGGGCAGCCGGCATCTTCGATTCCGTCCTGAAAAGCCACCCCCGGGGTCTGTGGATGCGGGTTTTCACTGGTGCGCTATCGCCTTGAATGTGCGATAGCGATCGTCGCGCGCCCACCGTGCTTGCGGTTGCGCGATGCCCCGTACGATCGGATGCGGAAATCCGCTACCATGCCTTGCAGGCAACCGGTCCTGCGTTCCAAGGGCAAAACAAGGCAAAAGCGACACTCCATGGCTGCGGCACCTGCTTCCCCATCCGCTTCGCTGCTGCGGGCACGCAGCGCGGGCATCCTGAAGACCGATGAGCTTGGCCAGCGCGCCGGCCGTTCTCCCGACCATGGGGCGGAATGCGTGGCCTTGCGGCGCCTGGCAAGGGCGCTGGTGTCGTCTGACCTGGCGCTACTGCAATCCCTGGCCGATTCGGCGCTGAAGCTCTGCGGCGCCGGCAGCGCCGGCATCAGCCTGCCCGAGACCGCCGGCGATGGTACGCAGACGTTGCACTGGACCGCCACGGCCGGCCTGTGCAATGACCTGGTCGGGCATGCCGTGCCTTACGACGATAGCCCGTCGGGCATTGCGCTGGAACTTGGCGGCCCGCAACTGCTGGCCTACCCGCAACGGCATTTCAGCTGCCTGCCGCCGCTCTCACCCGAGGTGGTCGAGGAACTTGTCGTCCCGATCCCCGGCGATGGCGAGCCCTGGGGCACCATCTGGGTCCTGACGCATGATCACGGGCGCGTGTTTGACGAAGAGGATGCCCGCCTGCTGGAGAGCCTGGCCAGCTTTGCCGGCGCGGTGCTCAGCATGTCGCGCAGCAAGGATGCCGCGATCGCCGAAGCCGCGCAGGCCAGGGCCGCGCGCGAAGCGTTGCAATTGTCGGACAAACGCAAGGACGAATTCCTCGCCATGCTTGGGCATGAGTTGCGCAACCCGATCGCTGCCATCGACAGCGCGATCAAGGTCAGCAAGCGGCTCGCGCAGGTGCAGCAGGCTGGCGCCGGCATGCTGGATATCGCCGAGCGGCAGATGCGCCAGCTCAAGCGCCTCACCGACGACCTGCTCGATGCCTCGCGCATCAAGCAAGGCAAGGTACCGATCGTGCGCACCCACGGCAATATGCAGGACATCGTGGCCGATGCGCTTTCCTCCGTAGCATCGGATATCGAATGGCACGGCAATGTGCTGACCACGGACCTGCCCGAGACACCCGTCATGGTGTACGCGGATACGGCACGGCTGACACAGGTGGTCACCAACCTGTTGTCCAATGCGATCAAGTACACGCCGCGCGGCGGCGCCATGGAGCTGTCGGTCCGGGTGGAGCCATCGCCCCGCGGCGAGGCGCCGGCAGAGCACAACGCCGGCAACGCTGGCGGCGCGCCGGCGCCGGAGATCGATCCCGATCGCATGGGCACCCTGGTGATCACCGTCAAGGACGATGGCATCGGCATCGATCCGGCGTTCCTGCCCAATGTGCTGGATATGTTCAGCCAGTACGCAAGCGAATCGCAAGGCGGCCTTGGCGTGGGCCTGGCCATCGTCAAGCGCATGGTGGAGCTGCACAACGGCACGGTGACGGTGCACAGCGATGGCAAGGGCTTGGGCACGACGGTGCAGGCGCGCCTGCCCGTGGTCTGCGCCCATGCGGGGGCGCCCGGCGCCCGGCAGGCGGGCACGCTTGCGGCGATGCGCATCCTGCTGGTGGACGACAACACCGAAGCCCTGCGGGCGCTAGGCATGTTGCTGGAGATGGACGGGCACGAGGTCAAGCTTGCCGTCAGTGGCGAAGACGCGCTGGAAATCGCACAAGGGTTCACGCCCGACGTGGCGCTGATCGATATCGGCCTGCCAGGTATCGACGGCTTCCAGCTGGCGCAACATCTGCGCGAGCTACCCGCCTTCGCGCGCACCCGCCTGGTGGCCCTGAGCGGCTATGCCTCGGAAGCCGACAAGGCCCGGGGCGCGGCAGCCGGCTTTGATTCCCACCTGACCAAGCCACTGGCGCTGGAAGCCCTGGCGGAGGTCCTGTCCCGGCAGTAGCAGGCAGCCACGGCGCGGGATGCAAGGCCTCCCTGCATCCCGCCGCTCTGCCTGTAGGACATCACCCCACCCGAATCAGAATCCCCCCTACGGCAGTGTCGTGCCAGCCACACCATACTGGAGAGACACCAACCCTATTGCCGTCGAATGCTTGCCTTCCTGCTGCTCACCCTCGCCGGCCTCGGGGTCATCGTGATCGTCATCTGCCTGACCAAGTAAGCCAAGCGCATCATCAGCGCCAACTATCCCCGCAAACCTCTTGCTCCGCCCGATCTGTCACGCTAAGCTTTGCCCTGCATTGTATGCAAAACGTGAACACAAAATAAATCTGAACCCAATCAGGAGACAAGCGCGATGGATCTGGCGCAACAGTACATTCCCAATCTGCTCAATGGCCTGGAGTGGTCCGGTTGCGCGCTGGCGATGAGCGGCTCATTGCTGGTGGCCTTGCACAACAAGGCGTCGCGCTGGGGCTGGATCGCCTACCTGTGCTCCAACATCGTATGGAGCGTGTTCGCCCTGGTGACCGGCACCTACGGCCTGTTCGTGCAGCAACTGGGCTTTACCGCGACCAGCATCTACGGCCTGTACCGCCATACGCAATTTCACCGGCAGCAAGAGAGTGGGCAAGGTGCGGGGCAGCCCACGCCTGATCCGGCCTGAGGCCGGCTGCGCTTAAAGCAGCAGCGTGGCCAGGGCCGGCACCAAGGCCAGCGGCATCACCAGCGCGCCAATGCGCAGGAACTGCAGCGCGCCGACGTGCTGGCCCTCGCGCCGTAGCGCGGTCAGCCATAGCAGGGTTGCCAGCGAGCCGGTCACCGACAGGTTGGGCCCGAGGTCGATGCCGATCAGCACCGCGTCGGTGACCTGCGTGGAGGCATGGCTGGCCGCCAGCGCCGAAGACGCGAACAGCCCGGCCGGCAGGTTGTTGACCACGTTGGACACCAGCGCCACCGTGCCGCCGGTTACCCAGACGCCGGCCGTGGGCGACTGTTGTGACAGTGCCTGCACGAAGTGGGCGAGCTTGCCGATCAGGCCGGTCTGCTCCAGGCCCGCCACCAGCACGAACAGCCCCGCCACCAGCGGCAGCACGCCCCAGGAAATCTCGCGCAGCGCCGGCAGGCACAAGCCGGGCCGGCAGGCGCAGACCAGCAGCAGCGTCGCCACGCCGGCCAGGCAGGTCGGCCAGCCCAGGTCCGCGCCCAGCAGCGAGGCCGTCAGCAGCACCAGGCCCATGACCACGATGCCGGCGGCGGTCAGCTTGGCCTCCAGCGACAGCGGCGGCACCGCCACGTCGGTCGCGATGCGCTCGCGCAGCGCGTCGCGCTGGGTCCAGTAGAGCGCGGCGAAGGTGGCCACGATGGCCACCAGCGACGGCAGCGTGAAGCGCGCCAGCCAGCCCATCAGCGACGGCATGTGCTCGCCGAAGATGACCAGGTTGGCGGGGTTCGAGATCGGCAGCACGAAGCTGGCGGCGTTGGCGATGAACGCGCAGCTGTACAGGTAGGGCAGCGGATGCTTGACCTTGGCGGCGCGGGTGGCGGCCAGCACCGCCGGCGTGAGCACCACGGCGGTGGCATCGTTGGACATGAACACGGTGACCAGGGTGCCGAAGCCATAGACCAGCAGGAACAGCCGCCGTGCCGATCCGCCGGCCTGGCGCACCGCCACGGCCGCTACATGGTCGAACAGCCCGGTCTTGCGCGCCAGCTCCGACACCAGCATCATGCCGCCGAGAAAAAGGTAGACGTCATAGCCGCGCGCCACGGCGGCCATGGCATCGGGCACGGCAAGCAGGCCGGTGACGCATAGCAGCAGCGCGCCAGCTACCGCCCAGAAGGCTTCCGGCAGCCGGAACGGCCGTGTGATGACGCCAACGGTGGTGGCGGCTGCCACTGCCCAGATCAAGGGGCCGCTGTACTGGGAGAATGGCATCGGAGCCTTGCGGGGGGCGGTTGGTGGTTCAGGTTGTGGGCTGCGATGCGCGGGGCGGCACGCCGGCCGGAGCAGGGCTCAACGCCCTGACGGATTCGGCGCCGCCGGTGGTGCCGTTGGCGCTTGTTGCACTGGTTGCACTGGTTGCGGGGGTAGTGCCGCTACCGCCGCCAGTGTCGGTCAGTGCCGTCGCCGCCCCCGGATCGGTGTCCGCCGGCGCGGACGGGAAGCCCAGCGCGGCAATGCCGTGGCTGCCGTCGGCGTATTCCGGGTAGACCCAGTCGTCGCCGTTGCGCACGAGGTTCTTGGGCGCAACGAATTCCGCCTCGGGCTGGCCCGCCAGGCGGCCTTCCATGTAACTGGCCCAGATCGGCAAGGCCGTGGTGGCGCCGAACTCGTGCCGGCCCAGGCTGCGGTTATCGTCGAACCCCATCCACGCCACCGTGACGATGCCAGACGCGTAGCCGGCAAACCAGCCATCGACCGAATCGTTGGTGGTGCCGGTCTTGCCTGCCACATCCGCGCGCCGCAGGTAGCGTTGCAGGCCTGCGCCGGTGCCGCTGGTCACCACGCTGCGCAGCAGGCTGTTCATCACATAGGCATTGCGCTCGGGAATCACGCGGTGCGGCTGGGGTTCGCTGTCGGCGGTAAACAGCACGTTGCCCGCGCCGTCGCTGATGCGCTCGATCAGGTAGGGCTCGGTGCGGTAGCCTTCGCTGGCGAAGACGCCATAGGCGGCGGCCAGCCGCAGCGGCGTGGTGGTGCCGGTGCCCAGGGCCATCGGCAGGTAGCGCGGCAGGCGCTGCTCGGAGAAGCCGAACTTGCCCGCATAGTCAACCGCATAGGGAATGCCGATCGTCTGCAAGGTCCGGATGGCAGGCAGGTTGCGCGACTCCGCCAGCGCCTGGCGCACGCTCACGGCGCCCAGGAAGCGGCCATCGTCGTTGCCCGGCTGCCAGCGCGACGAGGCATCCAGCGGCGCATCGTTGATCAGCGTGGTGGCCGACACGCCGCGCTCGAGCGCGGCGGAATAGATGAATGGCTTGAACGTCGAGCCCGGCTGGCGCAGCGCCTGAGTGGCATGGTTGAAGCGGCTGGTGGCAAAGTCCGCGCCGCCGATCATGGCTTCGATGGCCCCCGATCTGCTGTCCAGCGAGACCAGCGCGGCCTGCGGCGCTGCTTGCTGGCCATGGCGCTTGCCGTACTGGTCCAGGCCCGCGTGCACGGCCTCATAGGCCAGGCTTTGCCGCACCGACGATACCGTGGTGTAGACATTGAGGCCGCGGGTATAGGCGGCCTCGCCAAAGCGGTCGTAGGCGAGCTGGCGGGCCAGCTCCGCCACGTACTCGGCGTGACCGTCAAAGCGGCCGTTATGCGAGCCGGCCACCTTTAGCGTTTCCGCGCGGGCCGCCTGGTATTGCTGGTGCGAGATCATGCCGAGCGCCTGCATGCGCCCCAGCACATATTGCTGGCGCAGTTTGGCGCGCGGGAAATTGACCACGGGATTCATGGTCGACGGCGCCTTGGGCAGGCCGGCCAGCATCGCGGTTTCCGCCAGCGACAGCGCCTCCAGCGGCTTGCCGAAGTACGCCTGCGCCGCGCTGCCAAAGCCATAGGCATGCTCGCCCAGGTAGACCTGGTTCATGTACAGCTCGAGGATGCGGTCTTTCGGCAGGGAGCGGTCGATCTTCCAGGCCAGCAGGATTTCATACCATTTGCGCGAGAGCGTTTTCTCGCGCGACAGGTAGAAGTTGCGCGCTACCTGCATGGTGATGGTGGAGGCGCCCTGGGCGTAGCCCTCGCCGATATTGGCGAGCGCGGCGCGGAAAATCCCGGGGACATCCACGCCGGCGTGCTGGTAGAACTGATCGTCTTCCGCCGCCAGCAGCGCGTTGGACATCTGCTTGGGCATGCGCTCCAGCGGGACGAATTCGCGGTGCTCGTTGCCGAACTCGCCAATCAGCACGTTGTCGCTGGTAAAGATCCGCAGCGGCAGATCGGGGCGGTAGTCCCGCAGCGCATCGACGGCGGGGAGTTGACGAAGGCTCACCACGGCGGCGAACCCAACTAGCAGGGTGGAGGCTGCAGCCAGCGCCAGAGTGACGCTTACTGCCTTTACAACGACTCTTTTCATGCGCGCATTCTACCTTGGGGCGAAGATCGGGAAGCCGGGCATGCTATCCGGGGCGTTCGCCGCTGCCGGTTCCCCGCCATCGGCCCGGGGCACTTCCGGCGCAACCGGCCGGGTGCCGGGGCGGCCCACCTGCTGGGCGAACTCCGCCAGCGCGCGCCAGGTCTCGGGCTGCTCGATGATGGTGAAATGGTTGGTGCCCGGCATCATCTGCTGCGCTACGTGGCCGGGCCAGGCCGCGATCAGGCGCTCCGAGCATTCGTGGGGCACCACCTCGTCGACCTCGGCCAGCAGCACCTTGGTGCTCTGCACCACCTTCTTGCAGTGGGAGATCGAGTCGAAGTGATGGCGCATCAGTTGCCGCAGCGGCACCAGCGGGAAGCGCTTGCGCACGATCTCCAGCAAGGAGTCGTAAGGCGTGATCAGCTGCAGGCTCTCGAAATCCTGCAGGTCCGCCAGCTGGATCGCTACGCCGGTGCCAAGGCTGCGGCCGACCACATGCACGCGCGTGCCGGGGAATCTGCGGCGCAGGTGCAGCAGGAACTGACTAGCGTCCGCCACGGCGGCTGCTTCGGAGGGCCGGCCGTCCGAGTGGCCCAGGCCGCGGTAGTCCATGGTGGCAAAGCCCACGCCCGGCGGCAGCCAGGCCAGGTATTGCATGGTGTCCAGCACATCCTCGCCGCGCCCGGGCAGGTAGAACAGCAGGTCGCGCGCGGTTTGTGCGTTGCGCACGGTTTCCCCGGTTGCCGCGTCCTGGACGCCTTGGGCGCCGTAGACATAGCCGCGCAGGAAACCGCCGGGCACTTCGTGTGAGTAAGCGGAAATGCCCTCGGGCAGGTCCCGCGGCGGGCGGCGGCGAGCGTCGAACAGCAGCCTGTCCTGGTTCAGCGTGAGGTAGGTCCAGTAGCAGGTGAAGCCGCCTGCGGTCAGCAGGACGGCGGCGAGGGCCTTGCGTGAATGGGGTGGCATGGGTTCGGAGGGTTTGTTCTGCCTGGCTTTACAGCGCAATGCGTAGGGGTGTTTCCTGGTGTTTCCTGGCGTTCCCGGCGTTTCCCCGCGTCTGCGGGATCATTTTCCGAGGGGGCACGGCATTCGACCGGGCAACCCGTGCGCAAGTTCTTGTCCGATTCTTGTACGATACGCCTCACATCAACGGCGGCCGGTGCGGCCGCGCACGGAGCCAAGGGCATGACCGAACAAAACGACCAGAAAGACCAGCAAAACGACGTAAATAACCGCGCGGAAGAAGCCCAGGCGATGGAGCGCGTCGTCAACGCCACCCGCCAGGTGCAGGTGGCCTTTACCGCGCTGCAGGGGCAGTTTGCGCCGCAGGGCAGCGGCAAGCCGTCAAAGATGGCGCTGCAGACCTTCGATGCGTCGCTGCAGGCGCTGGAAGATGCGCAAGCGGCATTTGACGACGTGCTGAACGACCTGCTCGACGGCAAGCGTTGATTCCGGTGGGCGCCGCATCCGGCGCTCAGCGTGCTGGATAGGCCGCCACTTCGATCAGGTTCCCGTCCGGGTCCCGGCAATAGACCGAGGTCATCGGGCCAAGCGCGCCGGTGCGCGCCGCCGGTCCCGCCTCGATCGGCACATGGTGCGCAATCCAGTGCGCGATCACGCTCTCCAGCGTGTTGTGGGTGATAAAGCAGAGATCGTCGCTGCCGGTGGTCGGGTGAACGCCGGTGAACCACGCCACGGTGTCCGTATCGATCGGGCGCAGGTTGATCTTCTGCTGGCCGAAGCGCACCGAGACCCGTTTGCCGGTGCGCGACTCGAAGTCCTCGCGCTGCATGCCCAGCACGCTCTCGTACCACGCCGCGCTGGTCTCCACGTCCTTCACATTCAGGACGATATGGTCGAAGCGATCTATCACAATGCTCATCGTGCGCCCCTCGAGGGAGTGAAACGGGAGAGGCCGGGCGCGCAGCGCGCGTGCGGCAAACATGTACTTTACACCCGACTTCCGGGTGGTGCGTGCGCGTTGCGCGGCCGGCATGTGATAAGGTTTGGCGGCAAGGTCGCCATGCCGCCAGACAGGCCGGCACGATAGACGGCCTGACCCGGCCACGCCGGGATCCAGAACAGGAGACCTGCCGCCATGAGCAGCACGCTTGCCAGCCACGCCGCAATGCCGGACGCCGATCCGGAGCGCCGCATCCTGATTGCCCGCGCGCACGCGCGCTCCACCGGTTTCGGCCTCGAAGCCACCCATGCGGCGGACTATCAATCGCTGGGCACGCGCGCGCTGCACGAACTGGTCGACGCCAACCAGATGCTGTACAAGCACGCGCTGCCGGTCATGGAAACCCTGCACGCGCAGATCGCCAATACCGAGAGCATGGTGCTGCTGACCGACAGCGGCGGCGTGATCCTGCACAGCCTGGGCGACGGCGATTTTGCCGACCGGGCCAGGCGCGTGGCCTTGGCCCCGGGCGTCTCGTGGGCGGAGTCGAGCAAGGGCACCAACGCCATCGGCACGGCGCTGGCCGAGGCCCGGCCAGCGGTGGTCCATGCCGACGAGCATTTCCTGCGTGCCAACCGTACCCTGACCTGTTCCTGCGCACCGATCTCCGGGCCGTTTGGCCAGGTGCTGGGGGCGCTCGACGTCAGCGGCGATCATCGCGGCTTCCACAAGCACACCATGGCGCTGGTGCGCATGTCGGCGCAGATGATCGAGAACCATCTGTTCTCCACGCATTTCACCGATGCCGCGCTGGTGCGCTTTCATGCGCGCCCGGAGTTCGTCGGCACGCTGTTCGAAGGCATGGCGGCGTTCGCGGCCGATGGCACCTTCCTGGCGGCCAACCGCAGCGGGCTGTTCCAGCTCGGCTTGTCGCCCGATACGCTGAACCGCCAGAGTTTTGCCGCCTTGTTCGGCATGCCGCTGGGCACCGCGCTCAAAGAGGGCGTCGATGCGTCGGGCCAGTTGTTGACATTGACCCTGCCAAGCCGTGTGCTCGTGTTCGCGCGGATGTCGCTGTTCGCGCCGCCGCGCCGCGCGCAGGCCGCGCGTGCCCCCAAATCGGCGGCCACCTCGGCGCTGGCCGCTCTCGATACCGGGGACGCCCGCATGGCCGCCGTGCTGCAGCGTGTCGACAAGGTGCGCGGACGCGATATTCCCATCCTGGTGCTGGGCCGCACCGGTACCGGCAAGGAGTGGCTGGCGCGCGCCATCCATCGCGACTCGCCACGCAGCGCCGCGCCATTCGTGGCCGTGAATTGCGCGTCGATCCCGGAGTCCCTGATCGAGGCGGAGCTGTTCGGTTACGAGGACGGGGCCTTCACCGGCGCACGGCGGCGCGGCAGCCCGGGCAAGCTGGTGCAGGCGCACGGCGGCACCTTGTTCCTTGACGAGATTGGCGACATGCCGCTGGCGCAGCAGGTGCGGCTGATGCGCGTGCTGCAGGAGCGCGCGGTGACCCCGCTGGGCGGCGCCCACGCGATTGCCGTGGATTTGCGCATCATCTGCGCCACCCACCGCGACCTGCGCGCGATGATCGCGGCAGGCACCTTCCGCGAGGATCTGTACTACCGCATCAATGCGCTATCGGTGACGCTGCCGGCGCTGCGCGACCGCACGGACTTGCCGGTGCTGGTGGAGCGCATCCTGACGCAGCAACTCGCGCAGGCGGAGCAGGGCGAGCACGGCGATGCGCATCCAACCCGCGTTGCCGCGGACGTGCTGGCGCATTTTCAGCGCCATCCCTGGCCGGGCAACCTGCGCCAGATGGTCAACGTGCTGCGCACCGCGGCCATCATGGCCGAAGGCGAAGAAGAGATTCGCGCGGAGCATCTGCCTGAGGATTTTGAGCGCGAGCCGACGTTCGCGCAGGACAGGGACGCCGCGCCAGCCTTCATGCCCACGACGCCCATGATGCCCGTGATGCCAACCGGCACCCCCGAGCGCCTGCGCGACCGGGAAGCCGCCATGATCCACCAGGCGCTGGCGCGCCACGGCGGCAATGTCAGCCTGGCCGCGCGCGAGCTTGGCCTGTCGCGCAATACGATTTACCGGCGGCTAAAGCGCAGCTAATGCGCCGGTTTCACGTCATGCCGGCGCTTCACTGCGCCGGCTCGCGCTCCAGCTGCGCCGCCTCTTCATCGCTGAACAATTCGGAGCGCGTCAGGAACCGCAACCCGGTCGGCCCTTCCAGCGAAAACATCCCGCCCGATCCCGGCACCACGTCGATCACCAGCCGCGTGTGCTGCCAGTACTCGAACTGCGAGCGCGTCATGTAGAACTTCGCGCCGCCGATCTCGCCGAGGCAGACATCGGCCTCGCCAATGATCAGATCGCCATCCGGGTAGCACATCGGCGCGCTGCCGTCGCAGCAGCCGCCCGACTGGTGGAACATCAACGCACCGTGCTGCGCGCGCAGGCGCTCGATCAGCGCCAGCGCGGCAGGCGTGGCGACGACGCGCTGCACGGCGTCAGGTGACTGGGGGGCGGGCATCGTGCGGCTCCTTGCCTTCAGATGGCAACTTTAGATGGCAACGTCGGATGGCAACTTCGGATGGCAACTTCGGATGGCAACTTCGGATGGCAAACGTCAAGCGGCAAAGTCCATCACAACCCGGCCTTCGATATCGCCGGCGCGCATGCGCGTGAAGATCTCGTTGATCTCCTCCAGCGGCGCGGTGGACACGGTCGCCTTGACCGCCCCATGCGCGGCGAAGTCGAGCGACTCCTGCAGGTCGCTGCGGGTGCCGACGATGGAGCCGCGGATGGTAATGCCCTTGAGCACCACGTCAAAGATCGGGGTGGGGAAGTCTCCCGGCGGCAGGCCGTTGAGTGCCACCGTGCCGCCGCGCCGGACCATGCCGATCGCCTGGCCGAACGCCTTGGGCGAAACCGCCGTCACCAGCGCGCCGTGCGCGCCGCCGATCTCCTTCTGCAGGAACGCCACGGGATCGGTGGTGCGCGCATTGACCGTGACCTCGGCGCCCAGCTTGCGGGCGAGTTCGAGCTTCTTGTCGTCGATATCCACCGCCGCCACGCGCAGCCCCATGGCGCGCGCATATTGCACAGCCACATGGCCAAGCCCGCCGATGCCGGAGATCACGACCCATTGGCCGGGCCGCGTATCGGTGACCTTCAAGCCCTTGTAGACGGTCACGCCGGCACAGAGGATCGGCGCGATCTCCACGAAACCCACGCTGTCCGGCAGCAGGCCCACGTAGTTGGGATCGGCTACCACGTATTCGCCATAGCCGCCGTTGACCGAGTAACCGGTGTTTTGCTGCTTCTCGCACAGGGTTTCCCAACCTTGCAGGCAGTGTTCGCAGTAGCCGCAGGCGCTATACAGCCAGGGCACGCCGACGCGATCGCCTTCCTTTACGCGGCTCACGCCCGCGCCTACCGCCGAGACATAGCCCACGCCTTCGTGGCCGGGAATAAAGGGCAGGGTCGGCTTGACCGGCCAGTCGCCTTCGGCGGCATGGAGGTCGGTGTGGCATACGCCGGAAGCCTCAATCTTGACCTGGATCTGGCCGCGCCCGGGCTGCGGCACGGGCACTTCATCGATTGTGAGCGGGGCGCCGAACTCCCGCACCACGGCGGCTTTCATCATCGCTGTCATCTCGACTCCTGATTCTGTTGGCAAGGACGCCCGCGCCGCGCGGCGGTAAGCCGGCGGGGGCGGGCACCATGTCGATCATGTCATGGGCGCGAGCGCCCATTCTTGCGCTGTATCAAAAGAAGCCGAGCGCGTTCGGGCTGTAGCTCACCAGCAGGTTCTTGGTCTGCTGGTAGTGGTCCAGCATCATGCGATGGTTCTCGCGCCCGATGCCGGATTGCTTGTAGCCGCCAAATGCCGCATGCGCCGGGTAGGCGTGATAGCAGTTGGTCCACACGCGGCCGGCCTGGATGCCGCGGCCCATGCGGTGCGCGCGCGAGCCGTCGCGTGTCCATACGCCGGCGCCCAGCCCGTAGAGCGTGTCGTTGGCGATTTCCAGTGCTTCTTCCTCATCCTTGAAGGTGGTGACAGAAACCACCGGGCCAAAGATCTCTTCCTGGAAGATGCGCATCTTGTTATGGCCGGAGAACACCGTGGGCTTGACGTAGTAGCCGCTCGCAAGGTCGCCACCCAGCGCGTTGCGCTCGCCGCCGATCAGGCATTGCGCGCCTTCCTGCTTGCCCAGGTCGATATACGACAGGATCTTCTCAAGCTGCTCCTGCGAAGCCTGCGCGCCGATCATGGTGGTCTTGTCGAGCGGGTGGCCCTGCTTGATCGCCGCCACGCGCTTGAGCGCGCGTTCCATGAAGCGCTCGTAGATCGACTCCTGGATCAGCGCGCGCGACGGGCAGGTGCAGACTTCGCCCTGGTTCAGCGCGAACATGGCGAAGCCTTCCAGCGCCTTGTCGAAGTAGGCGTCGTCGGCGGACAGCACGTCCTCGAAGAAGATGTTGGGCGACTTGCCACCCAGTTCCAGCGTGACCGGGATCAGGTTCTGCGAGGCGTACTGCATGATCAGCCGGCCGGTGGTGGTCTCGCCGGTAAAGGCAATCTTGCTGATGCGTGTGCTGGATGCCAGCGGCTTGCCGGCTTCCAGGCCGAAGCCGTTGATCACATTGAGCACGCCCGGCGGCAGCAGGTCGCCGATGATTTCCATCAGCACCAGGATCGAGGCCGGAGTCTGCTCCGCGGGCTTGAGCACCACGCAGTTGCCGGCGGCCAGCGCGGGCGCGAGCTTCCAGGTGGCCATCAGGAGCGGGAAATTCCACGGGATGATCTGGCCGACCACGCCCAGCGGCTCATGGAAGTGATAGGCCACGGTGTCGTGGTCGATCTCGGAGATGCCGCCTTCCTGCGCCCGGATGCAGCCGGCGAAGTAGCGGAAATGGTCCACCGCCAGCGGCAGGTCGGCCGCAGTGGTTTCGCGGATGGGCTTGCCGTTATCGATGGTCTCGGCCACCGCCAGCGTGACCAGGTTGGCCTCGATACGGTCAGCGATGCGGTTCAGGATGTTGGCGCGCTCGGTGGTGGAGGTGCGGCCCCAGGCGCCCTTGGCGCGGTGCGCGGCGTCCAGCGCGGCGTCCACGTCCTTCTGGTTGGAGCGCGGCACGCGCGTGAAGGGCTTGCCGGTGACCGGCGAGATCGCTTCAAAGTACTGGCCATCGGCCGGGGACACCCAGGCGCCGCCGATATAGTTTTCGTACTGTTCCTTGTAGGGATACGCAACGCCCAGCTGGGCGATTTCCGCCATGTTCATGTCTGTCTCCGTTTTGTGCTGTGATGTCTGTCGTGCCGCGTTGTTCGCGCACAAGCATCCATCCGCAAAAGCTGTGCCTGGCGAACAGGGCGCAGCGAGAACGGCGAAACCACGTAAAACCTGGCGGGCAGGGGCTATGCAGGCGGCATCCAGTGTGCCGCGGTGCGCCAGGGTGTACCAATCTGGAACAGCATGTGGCGCCTTGGCACAGGGGGTTGCCGCCTAGCTGCCGCTGGCATGGATCAGGAACTCCCGCAGCGCATCGGCGGGCTTGTCCAGCTTGCGCCCCGGTTGCCATAGCAGCCCCAGCTCCATGTCCGGCACGCCTTCGGCGATCGGCCGCGCCTCGATCTGCTTGCCTTCCAGCGACCACGGGCGGTACACCATGTCGGACAGCACGGTCACGCCAAAGCTGTGCGCCACCAGCCCGCGCAGCCCTTCCATCGAACTGGTGCGAAACGCGATCGATGGCGCCAGCCGCTTGCTGCGCCAGTAGCGCAGCGTGGAGCGCTCGCCTTCATCCACCGTCAGCAGGATGTAGGGATGCGCCGCGATGTCCTTCAGCGTCAGCCTGGGCAACGCCAGCAGGGGATGCGACGGCGATGCCCATAGCTGGCGCCGCGAGCGGATCAGCGTGTGGTGGGCAAAGCGTTGCAGCCGCTCGATATTGGACAGCAACCCGATGCCAAGCTCGATCTCCCCGGCCAGCACCGCGCGCTCGATGCCGGGACGGTCCATGTCGTGCAGGTCGAAATCGATATCCGGGTAGTTGGTGCGAAACCGCGCCAGCAGGCCCGGCAGCAGGTAGCCCAGCACCGTGTACGACGCCGCCAGGCGCACCGTGCCGCTCAGGTTGTGCGCCTGGAAGCGCGGTTCGCGCAACGTGTCCTGCACGGCATCCAGGATCTGCCGGGCGCGCTGGTGCAGCCGGTGGCCCTCCGCCGTCAAGGCCACGCCGTGCGGCAGGCGGTCAAAGAGGCGCACGCCAAGCTGCTGCTCCAGCATCAGCACGGCATTGGTAATGGCCGATTGCGACACATGCTCGGCGGTGGCGGCCATGGAGAACTGGCCGGTCTCCGCCGCCGCGGCGAAATAGCGGAACTGCCGCAGGGTGATTTCCTTGGCGATGCGCTGCCCGCCGTCTTCCTTCCCGTGCCGCGCTTTCGCCATATGCCACTCCGCTATGCGATTTTCGGATACCAGCTCTCTGAATTCATGATTTTACGATATCGGCCAGCCTTCCTACACTCAGCGACAGCCCACAAGAGCACCCGGAGACAGCATCGATGAATGCCCCCCTATCCTCAGCCCAGCAAGAAGCGCTAGCGTCGGTTTCCCTTGACGATAAATACACCCTGGAAAAAGGCCGCGTGTATCTCAGCGGCACCCAGGCGCTGGTGCGCCTGCCCATGCTGCAAAAGGCGCGCGACCTTGCCGCCGGGCTGAATACGGCGGGCTTTATCTCCGGCTACCGCGGCTCCCCGCTGGGCGGCGTGGACCAGGCGCTGTGGAAGGCCAAGAAGCACCTGGCCGCCAGCGACGTGGTGTTCCAGCCCGGCGTGAACGAAGACCTGGCCGCCACCGCCGTGTGGGGCACCCAGCAGGTCAACCTGTTCCCGGACGCGACCCGCGACGGCGTGTTCTCGATGTGGTACGGCAAGGGCCCGGGGGTGGACCGCTCCATCGACGTGCTCAAGCACGCCAACTCGGCCGGCTCCGCCAGGCACGGCGGCGTGCTGCTGCTGGCGGGCGACGACCACGCCGCCAAGTCGTCCTCGGTGGCGCACCAGTCCGAGCACGTGCTGCTGGCCTCCGGCATTCCGGTGCTCTATCCGTCCAACGTGCAGGAATATCTCGACTACGGCCTGCATGGCTGGGCCATGAGCCGTTACTCCGGCCTGTGGGTATCGATGAAATGCGTGACCGACGTGGTGGAATCCACCGCCTCGGTGGAGGTCGATCCGGATCGCGTGCAGATCGTGCTGCCGGAGGACTTCGCCATGCCCGAGGGCGGCCTCAATATCCGCTGGCCAGATCCGCCGCTGGCGCAGGAAGCCCGCCTGCTCGACCACAAATGGTATGCCGCGCTGGCCTATATCCGTGCCAACAAGCTCAACCGCGTGGTGCTGGACTCGCCCAACGCGCGCTTCGGCATCATGACCGCCGGCAAGGCCTACCTCGACGTGCGCCAGGCGCTGTCTGACCTGGGCCTGGACGACGATACCTGCCTGCGCATCGGCATCCGCGTGTTCAAGGTGGGCTGCGTGTGGCCGCTGGACGCGCACGACGCGCGCGAGTTCGCCACCGGCCTGGAAGAGATTCTGGTGGTGGAAGAAAAGCGCCAGATCCTCGAGTACGCGCTCAAGGAAGAACTCTACAACTGGCGCGACGACGTGCGCCCCAAGGTCTACGGCAAGTTCGACGAGCGCGGCAACCACGGCGGCGAATGGTCGCTGCCGCGCGGCAACTGGCTGCTGCCCGCGCACTACGAGCTATCGCCCGCGCTGATCGCCAAGGCCATCGCCACCCGGCTGGAGAAGAGCGACCTGCCCACCGACGTGCGCGAGCGCATCGCCGCGCGCGTGGCGCTGATCGAGGCCAAGGAGCGCGAAGCCGCGCGCCCGCGCATCTCGGTGGAGCGCAAGCCCTGGTTCTGCTCGGGCTGCCCGCATAACACCTCCACCCGCGTGCCAGAAGGCTCGCGCGCGCTGGCCGGCATCGGCTGCCACTATATGGCGATGTGGATGGACCGCAATACCGACACCTTCAGCCAGATGGGCGGCGAGGGCGTGGCGTGGACCGGGCAGATGCATTTCACCGGCGAGAAGCACGTATTCGTCAACCTCGGCGACGGCACCTATTTCCACTCGGGACTGCTGGCGGTCCGCGCGTCCATCGCGGCCAAGGCCAATATCACCTACAAGATTCTCTTCAACGATGCCGTGGCGATGACCGGCGGCCAGCCGGTGGACGGCATCCTGACGGTGCCGCAGATCGCGCACCAGGTGCTGGCCGAAGGCGCCAGCAAGATCGTGGTGGTCACCGACGAGCCCGAGAAATACGGCGACGGCGGCATGCTGCCCGCCAGCGTGACCGTGCATCACCGCGACAAGCTCGATGAGATCCAGGTCCAGCTGCGCGATACCGCCGGCGTCACCATCCTGATCTACGACCAGACCTGCGCCACCGAAAAGCGCCGCCGCCGCAAGCGCGGCACCATGGCCGATCCCGCCAAGCGCGCGTTTATCAACGACGCGGTCTGCGAAGGCTGCGGCGACTGCTCGGTCAAGTCCAACTGCCTGTCGGTGGAGCCGCTGGAAACGCCGCTGGGCACCAAGCGCAAGATCAACCAGTCCTCCTGCAACAAGGACTTCTCCTGCGTCAACGGCTTTTGCCCGAGCTTTGTCACGGCCGAAGGCGCGCAGGTGCGCAAGCCGGCCGCGGCGGGCGGCAAGGGTGCGCTCGCCGATTTCAGCGCGCTGCCGCAGCCGGCGCTGCCGGTGCTGGAGCGGCCCTACGGCGTGCTGGTAACGGGCGTTGGCGGCACTGGCGTGGTCACCATCGGCGGCCTGCTCGGCATGGCTGCCCACCTGGAGCAAAAGGGCGTGACCGTGCTCGACATGGCCGGCCTGGCGCAGAAGGGCGGCGCGGTGATCAGCCATGTGCAGATCGCCCCGACCCCGGCCGCGCTGCACGCCACCCGCATCGCCACCGGCGAGGCACGGCTGGTGATCGGCTGCGACGCGATCGTCTCCGCCTCGCCCGAGGTCTTGTCCAAGACCCGGATCGACGTGACGGCAGCCGCCATCAACAGCGCCAATACGCCCACCGCCGACTTCATCAAGAACCCGAACTGGAAATTCCCCGGTGCCTCGGCCGAGCAGGACCTGCGCGCCAGCGTCGGCGACGCCTGCGCCTTTATCGACGCCAATGCGTGGGCCGTGAAGCTGCTGGCCGATTCGATCTACTCCAACCCGCTGCTGCTGGGCTTTGCCTGGCAAAAGGGCTGGGTCCCGTTGCGGCGCGATAGCCTCGTGCGCGCCATCGAGCTGAACGGCGTATCGGTGGAGAAGAACCTGCTGGCCTTCGACTGGGGCCGCTATCTGGCGCATCACGGCGAGGCCGCGCTCGCGGCGCAATTGCAGACCACGCCGCGTGCCCAGGTAGTGGCCATGCCGGAAACGCTCGATAGCGTCATCCGCCAGCGCGAAGCCCTGCTCACGGCCTACCAGAACCCGGCGTACGCCGCCCGGTACCGCGCCGCGGTCGAAAGCGTGCGCGCTGCCGAGAAGCGCGTGGGCGCCGACCCGCGCTTGCCGCTCGCCGAAGCCGTGGCGCGCAACCTGGCCAAGCTGATGGCCTACAAGGACGAGTACGAAGTCGCCCGCCTGTACGCCGACCCCGCCTTCCTGGACAAGCTGCGCGCGCAGTTCGAAGGCGAACCTGGCCGCGACTACCAGCTCAGTTTCCACCTGGCCCCCCCGCTGCTGGCCAAGCGGGACTCGCATGGCCACCTGGTCAAGCGCCGCTTTGGCCCGGCCATGCTGACCGCCTTCCGTCTGCTGGCACGCGCCAAGGGCTTGCGCGGCACCGCCTTCGACGTGTTCGGCAAGACCGCCGAGCGGCGCGCGGAACGCAAGCTGATCGAGGACTACATCGCGATGGCGCAGGAGTTCGGCGCGACACTGAATGCGGACCGGCTGGATACGGCGGTAGCGCTGGCGAGCCTGCCCGACGACATCCGCGGCTTCGGCCATGTCAAGGAAGCCAATATGGAGAAAGTGGCGGCGCGGCGGATGGCGTTGCTGGCGCAGTATCGCGGGGAGGCGGCGCGGGTCGCGGCCTGAGCGGTCGCGGGCGCAATGGTTGGCGGGGCGCGGATCGGGAGGGCGGGCGCTAGCCGTAGCGCAGGCGCTCCATCACGCTCCGCGCCTTAACGTGGCTGAAAAACTATCATCGCCATCCCGGCGATCGCCACCGCCACCCCCGCCAGATCCCAGTGGCTAGGCTTCACCCCATCCACCAGCCAGAGCCACAGGATAGCCACCGCAATATAGATGCCGCCATAAGCCGCATAGACCCGCCCGGAAGCATCCGGGTGCAGCGACAGCAGCCAGGCGAACAGCGCCAGCGACAGCGCGCCTGGCACCAGCAGCCACGCGCTGGCACCCTGGCGCAGCCACAGGTAGGGGAAATAGCAGCCCAGGATCTCCGCGCAGGCCGTGATGAGGTAAAGGGCGAAGGTCTTCATGCGGAGGCGGCGGGTGCGTTGCCGGCCTGGCTGGCGGCATCGGTGTCGTCGTTCCTGGCGCGCTTGCGCGCGGGCTTGCGTTTGCCGCCGCCCAGCTCTCCACCTTTGTAAGGCACCCGCCCCGACGGCACCACCGCCGACGCCAGTTCTACATGCCCTTCCTGGTCGTCGAAGAACATATGCGCGCCGAACGCCTGCAGTACCTGATCCTTGGGCAAGCCGCCGAGGAAAAAGGCTTCATCGATGCTGACGTTCCACGCGCGCAGGGTATGCACCACCCGTGTGTGCGCCGGGCTGTTGCGCGCCGTCACGATGGCGATGCGCACCGGGCATTGCCCGGGCGCGAAGTGCGACTGGATCTCCGCCAGCCGGAGCAGCAGCTTGGCGAACGGCCCTTCGGCCATGGCCTTGTGGCGGTGTTTCTGCTCATGCCGGATGAAGGCTTCCAGCCCTTTTTGCTTGAAGATCTGCTCGGACTCTGGCGAGAACAGCACGGCATCGCCGTCGAAGGCAATACGGATCTGGCCGGCGGGGGCGTGATAGTCGGCGGGCGCGGCGTACAGCTGGGCCGCGGCCACGCCGCCGTCGATGGCGGCTTGCACGTCGGTGGCCTCGCGCGAGAGGAACAGGTCCACCTTGAAGGCTTGCAGATAGCGCGAGATCGGTTCGCCGCCGGTGAATGCCGCGCGGGTGATGTCGAGCCGGTGGGTCTCGATGGCGTTGAACGCGCGCAGCCCGGTGTCAGGCGAATTGCGCGAGATCACCACGACCTCGACCAGCCTTCGGTCCGGGATCAGGTGATTGAGTCCGAGCAGCGCCTGCACCAGCGGAAAGGCCGTGCCCGGCAGCAGGGGTTCGTCCTCATGCTGGCGCTGGTAGGCGGAGTAGGTCGCCACCCCCTCGGACTGATAGATGCCGTTTTCGTGCTCGAGGTCGAACAACGCCCGGGACGAGATGCCGATGACGAGTTTGTCTGTGAGATCGTAGGCCATGCCGCAGTATAAAGGCAGACGATTCGGCGCTGGCGACGCGCCGGGCGGATGCGCCGCTCACCGGATGCATCCAGCGCACGCTGTCGTTCTTACAATCTTTGACATTTCTGCGCTTTGCGACGCAAGTGCGCGCGCGTATGCTGGCCCGCATTTGCGAATGCGCCGGCCATGCCGGGCATAGCCTTCCCCGATTTTCCATCCCCCATGATCACTCCTGATTCCCTCCGCGCACGGACCGGGACCGGCCTGCGTGGCCCGGCCGCGCTTGCCGCCGCGCTTGTCCTTTGCTTATCCGCCACGGGCTGCAGTTCCTTGCTGAGCGAGGGCACGGCGGCCGGTGCGGGCATTGCCGGCGCCAGCATTGCCGGTGCGGTGACGGACAACGCGGCGGTGGCGACCGGCATTGGCCTGGGTGTGCAGGCGGGCGCCAGGGCGGCCTTGCAGTACAGCCAACGCAAAATCCACGCGGCCGCGCAAGACCGCATCGCCATGGCCGCCGGCCCGCTGGCCGTGGATGCGGTAGCGGACTGGAAGACCGACCACGCCGTGCCGCTCGAGCCCGCGGAGCATGGCCGGGTCACGGTCAGCCGGGAGATCGGCGGCAAGTCCCTGCAGTGCAAGGAGATTGTGTTCTCGGTGGACGCCGAAGCGAAAGCCAGCGCGTTTTATATCGCGGCGATCTGCCGGGACGGCCAGACGTGGAAGTGGGCGTCGGCGGAGCCGGCCACCGAGCGCTGGGGGGCGCTGCAATGAGCGGCCCGCACCGGTTGCGGGTCATCGTGCCCGTGCTTGCGGCCGCCCTGGCCACCGGCTGCTCGTCGGTCGGCGACCTGACCGGCGCGGTGGCCGGCGTGGCGACCGGCGCGGTCACCGGCAACCCGGCCCTGGCCGCCGGCGTGGCCATCGGCGTCAGCGCCGCCACGGATGCCGGCGCCAAGTACGTCTTGCGCAACTGGCAGCAGGCGGAGCAGGACAGCATCGCCGCCACCATCGGCGCCATGCCGGTCGATGCGCAGCAGCGCTGGGAAATCCGCCACCCCTTGCCCTATGCCAACGAGCATGGCTGGGTGCGGGTGGTGCGCGTCATCCGCACGCCGCTGGCGGAATGCCGGGAGGCGCTGTTCTCGGTGGACGACGACGCCAGGCAACAGCGCGCCTGGTTCCTGACCACCGCCTGCCGGCAGCCCACCGGCTGGAAATGGGCGGCGGCGGAGCCGGCGGTGCCGCGCTGGGGCAACCTGCAGTAAGGCAGGGCTTCAGCCCATCGTGAAGCCATCCTTCAGCGTCTCGCGCAGGTAGTCCACAAACACGCGCACGGCGCGCGGCAGGTAGGGGCTGTAAGGGCGGATGGCGAACAGGTGGTCGCCGAAGGCCCCCGCCGGGCGCCAGTTGGGCAGGACCTTGACCAGCCTGCCGGCGGCCACGTCCGCCTGGGCGGTGAAGTCCGGCAGCAGGGCGATGCCCAGTCCGCCCAGCGCCGCCTCGCGCAGGGCCTCGCTGTTGTTGGCGGCAAAGCTGCCGTGGATGGCCACGCTGCGCCGGGGGCCAGCGCCGCGCAGCGGCTCGAAGCTCCAGGTGGGCGATTCGCCCCGCCGGAAGTAATGCAGGCAGGCATGCTCGGCCAGTTCCTCCGGGGTTTCGGGCGAGCCATGGCGCTTCAGGTAGCTGCGCGTTGCCACCAGCACCGTGTTCGTGCGGCATAGCGTCCAGGCGATATGCGTATCCGGCGCCACCGAGGCATGCCGGATTGCCAGGTCGAAGCCTTCCTGCGCCAGCGCGGTGAACTTGTCGGAAAACTCCATCTCGATCCGCACCTCCGGATAAGCCTTCAGGAAGGCCGGGATGCGCGGGACGATCTGCTGCCGGCCCAGCGCCACCGGCGCCGTGACCCGCAGCAAGCCGCGCGGCTCGCCGGCAAGATCGCGCACGCCTGCAAAGCTGCGCTCGATGTCCGCGAAGGCGTTGCGCGTGGCGTCCGCGAGTTGCTGGCCCGCTTCGGTCAGCCGGACGCTGCGGGTGGTCCGCTGCACCAGCGGCACCCCGGCGCTGCGCTCCAGTTCCGCGATGCGCTGGCTCATGGCCCCCTTGCTCAGGCCCAGGCGCACGGCCGCGGCCGTATAGCTGCCAAGCTCACCCAGCACGACCAGCGAGTAAAGGTGCGCCCAGTTGGGTTCTTTATTTTCGTCTTCCATCGCGGCATTGTTTACTTTGCTAAACAATGAGTCAAGCCGCGCGGCATTGATGGGGGCAGGGGCCGTGACTACACTCGTCGCATTGGCTAATCCCTCCCTCTCTCTTTCCTGGAAGGCAGCAACGTGACGACTCCCATCGCATACACCGAAGGCGGCCAGCTCGGCCACTACATCAACGGCAGCCGGGTTGCCAGCGCCAGCGCACGCGCGCAGGGTGTCTTCAATCCGGCCACCGGCGCCGCCGCGCGCACCGTGGCGCTGGGCTCGGTCGACGAAGCCGGCACCGCGGTTGCCGCTGCGGCCGCGGCCTTTCCGGCCTGGGCGGACACGCCCCCGATCCGCCGCGCGCGGATCATGCAGCGCTTCCTGCAACTGATGAACCAGAATCGCGACACGCTCGCGGCGATGATCACGGCGGAACACGGCAAGGTCTTTTCCGACGCGCAGGGAGAAGTCTCCCGGGGCATCGACATCATCGAGTTCGCCTGCGGGATTCCGCAGTTGCTCAAGGGCGACTACACGGACCAGGTCAGCACTGGCATGGACAACTGGACGCTGCGCCAGCCGCTGGGCGTGGTGGTTGGCATCACGCCGTTCAATTTTCCCTGCATGGTCCCGTGCTGGATGTTCCCGATCGCGCTGGCGGCCGGCAACACCTTCGTGCTCAAGCCCAGCGAGCGCGATCCCAGCGCCAGCCTGTTCATGGCGGATCTGCTGACAGAAGCCGGCTTGCCGGCTGGCGTGTTCAACGTGGTGCAGGGCGACAAGGTCGTGGTCGACGCACTGATCGAACATCCTGACGTCAAGGCGGTGAGCTTTGTCGGCTCCACCCCGATCGCCCAGTACATCAGTGAGCGCTCGGCGCATTTCGGCAAGCGCGTGCAGGCGCTCGGCGGCGCCAAGAACCACCTGGTGGTCATGCCCGACGCGGACATCGAACAAGCCGTGGACGCCCTGATCGGCGCCGGCTACGGCTCGGCCGGCGAGCGCTGCATGGCGATCTCGATCGCCGTGCTGGTGGGCGATGTCGCGGACAAGATCCTCCCGCTGCTGGCCGAGCGCGTGAAGGCACTGGTGATCGGCAACGGCATGAACGCCGAGGCCGAGATGGGCCCCATCGTCACGCGCCAGGCCCTGGAGCGGATCGAAGGCTACGTCGGCCTCGGCGTGGAGGAAGGCGCCACGCTGGTGGTGGACGGCCGCGATTGCCGCGTGCCCGGCCATGAAGCGGGCTTCTTCACGGGTGGCACCTTGTTCGACAACGTGACCCCCGCCATGCGCATCTACAAGGAAGAGATCTTTGGCCCGGTGCTGGGCTGCGTGCGCGTGAAGGATTTTGCCCAGGCCGTGCAACTGGTCAACGACCATGAGTTCGGCAACGGCGTGGCCTGCTACACCAGCGACGGCGGCGTGGCGCGTGAGTTTGCGCGGCGCATCCAGGTCGGCATGGTCGGCATCAACGTGCCCATCCCGGTGCCGATGGCCTGGCACGGCTTTGGCGGCTGGAAGCGCAGCCTGTTTGGCGACACCCACGCGTATGGCGAGGAAGGCGTGCGCTTCTACACCAAGCAGAAGTCGGTCATGCAGCGCTGGCCCGACAGCATCGGCAAGGGCGCCGAGTTCGCCATGCCGACGGCGAAGTAATTTTCGGGCAACTGCACCGGATGCATCGGGTCCGGTCAGTCCCGCTGATTGTGCAGTTTGGGGGTGGGCCTCATCAGGCGCGCTTTGCATCGAGCCACGCTGGAAGCACCCGGCATGATCATCGTCTCCGCCGGGTTTTGCCGCGCCCGGGCAATCGATAGGCACGCCGGCGATACGCCAAGCCCATCTGCCACCACTTGCAGCCAGCGTGCCAGTCTCCACAGCACGTTGCGCTGCCAGCCGCCCGGCCGCAGCACGCTACGCTGCCGGCGGCCGGCTTCGCCTGCCAATTCGGCAGCTTCTGCCGCGGTCTCCTCCCTACAATCCAATAAAGAGGAACAAAGCCCACGGAGACCGCAATGCATGCCCTGCCAAAGACAGCCGCCATCCAGATTGCCCCTGGCGAAGGGCACGACCCCGACGTTGAGGAAACCGGCGAATGGCTCGACGCCCTGGCCGGCGTCTTTCGCACCGGCGGCGCGGCGCGCGCGCGCTTCCTGCTGGAGCGCCTTGCCGAGCATGCCAGCCATCTCGGCCTTGGCGAACGGGCGCATCCGTACTCGGCCTACCAGAACAGCATCGGCGTGGGCGAGCAGCCGCGCTATCCCGGCGACCTTGCCATGGAGCAGCGGCTGACCTCGATCATCCGCTGGAACGCGCTGGCCATGGTGGTGCGCGCCAACAAGGCCTACGGCGAACTTGGCGGCCACCTGGCCAGCTATGCCTCCGCCGCCGAGATCTTCGAGGTGGGCTTCAATCACTTCTTCCGCGCCGACGATGGGGACCACAAGGGCGACCTGGTCTACTTCCAGCCACACTCCGCGCCAGGCGTCTATGCCCGCGCCTTCCTGGAGGGGCGGCTGTCCGAGTCCCAACTGGCGAGCTACCGGCAGGAAACCGGCGGCGGCGGCCTCTCCTCCTATCCGCATCCCTGGCTGATGCCGGATTTCTGGCAATTCCCGACCGGCTCCATGGGCATCGGCCCGATCAGCGCCATCTACCAGGCCCGCTTCCTGCGCTACCTCGGGCATCGCGGCATTGCCGACACCGCTGCGCGGCGCGTGTGGGGCGTGTTCGGGGATGGCGAGATGGACGAGCCGGAGTCGCTTGCCGCGCTCTCGCTGGCGGCGCGCGAGCAGCTCGACAACCTCACCTTCGTCATCAACTGCAACCTGCAGCGGCTCGATGGCCCGGTGCGCGGCAACGGCCAGGTGATCCACGAGCTAGAGGCGCTGTTTGGCGGCGCCGGCTGGCACGTCGTCAAGGTGGTCTGGGGCTCCGAATGGGATGCGCTGTTTGCGCGCGACACCAATCACGCGCTGCTGCGGCGCTTTGCTGCGATGGTGGACGGCGAGTACCAGAACCTCGGCGCCAAGGATGGCGACTACAATCTGGCCCACTTCTTCAACACGGACCCAGAGCTCAAGGCGCTGGTCGCCAGCATGAGCAGCGCGGATATCGATGCGCTGCGCCGGGGCGGCCACGACTTTCGCAAGCTGTACGCCGCATTCCAGGATGCGCAGGCGCACAAGGGCAAGCCCACCGTGATCCTCGCCAAGACCAAGAAGGGCTACGGCATGGGCGAAGCGGGCGAATCCCGCATGACGGCGCACCAGCAAAAGAAGCTCGATATCGACGCGCTGCGAGCCTTCCGCGACCGCTTTGCGCTGCCGCTGGACGACGATGCCGTGGCGGAGCTGCGCTTCTACAAGCCGGCTGACGACAGCCCGGAGATGACCTACCTCCATGCGCGCCGGCAGGCGCTGGGCGGCTACCTGCCAGCCCGCGCGCGCACCGCGCCCGGGCTGCGCATGCCCGAGCTGATGCAGTACGGCCGCTTCGCCATGGAGCCGGACGAGCGCGCCGTCTCCACGACCACCGGCGTGGTGCGCCTGTTCACCAACCTGATCAAGGACAAGGACGTCGGCCCGCGCGTGGTGCCCATCGTGGCCGACGAAGCGCGCACCTTCGGCATGGCCAACCTGTTCCGGCAGATCGGCATCTACTCGCCGGTAGGGCAGCTCTACGAGCCGGAAGATGCCGGCTCGATGCTGTACTACAAGGAAAGCCAGCAAGGGCAACTGCTGGAAGAAGGCATCACCGAAGCCGGCGCACTGGCGTCGTGGACGGCCGCGGCAACGTCATACAGCGTGAGCGGCGTCGCCATGCTGCCCTTCTATATCTATTACTCGATGTTCGGCTTCCAGCGCGTCGGCGACCTGATCTGGGCGGCGGCGGACCAGCGTGCGCGCGGCTTCCTGATCGGCGCCACCGCCGGGCGCACCACGCTTGCCGGCGAAGGCCTGCAGCACCAGGATGGCACCAGCCAGCTGATCGCCGCCACGGTGCCGAACTGCCGCGCCTACGATCCGGCCTTCGCCAGCGAAGCCGCGGTCATCATCCACCACGGCGCGCGCAGCATGCTGGAAGCGCAGCGCGACGAGTTCTACTACCTGACCGTCAACAACGAGAACTACACGCAGGCGCCGCTGCGCGAGGACGCGCACGACGACGTGATCAAGGGCATGTACCTTTTCGGCACGCGCGGCCCCGAAGGCGCTGCCACCGGCGTGAGGCTGCTCGGCTCGGGCGCCATCCTGCGCGAAGTCATCGCCGCCGCGGACCTGCTGGCAAGCGACTGGGATATCAAGTCAGAGATCTGGAGCGTGACCAGCTTTTCCGAGCTCGCCAGGGACGCCCGCGAATGCGAGCGCGCCAGCCTGTTCGCCAGCGGCGGCGAAACGCAAAGCCATTTGCAGCGCTCGCTGCCGGGCGCTACCCCGGTCATTGCCGCCACCGACTACGTGCGAGCCTATGCGCAGCTCATCGCCTCGTACCTGCGCGCGCCGTTCACCGCGCTTGGCACCGACGGCTTCGGGCGCAGCGATACGCGCGCCGCGCTGCGCCGCTACTTCGAGATCGACCGCTACCACGTGGCGATTGCCGCGCTGCGGTCGATTTCTCCGGCGCTGCATGCCAAGGGGCTGGAGCGCTATGGCGTGAGCACGAAGGTGGAGGCGCCCTGGGCGCGTTAAGGCAGCGCCTTGGCGATAGCCGCCAGAAAGTCTGTCGCATCCTCAACGCCCGCACCTACGGACACCGCCTGCATGACCAGCGTCAGCCGGTCGAGGAAGCGGCGCGCCGCCGCGCAGCATTCTGCGCGATCTGCTGCGCGTTGTCGCAGGCGGCCTCGATCTCGGTCCCCGCGTATGTTTGCGCATCGCGCGGGGATCAACGTACGTCGCCATCTTGATCAACGCTCGACTGAGCTGAACTGGGGTGAGGAGGTCATTGGCCTGCCACACCTCGGGTGGTACCGCGATCACCATGTCTATTCGCAGATCGCGGGAATCGAAGGCAGGAAATACGGTCAATGCACCCAAGGATCTCCCATTGTTCACTAAGTGTCGCTAACAAAACTGCTCAACGAATCGGGAGCAGATAACAGCGCAGGCAAGCGTGAGCAGAGCGAGATGGATATCGAGGCGACGCTCGGAGCGAATGCGCAGCTTACCAAGCGCAGCAAGCCAGGCATGCGTGCGCTCCACAACCCAGCGATGTTTGCCGAGCCGGTCGTTCTTCTCGATGCCGCGGCGGGCGATTCGTGGGCCGATGCCTCGCTTGCGCAAATGCCGACGACACCGTGCGAAGTCATACCCCTTGTCGGCGTGGAGCTTGTCCGGGCGGCTTCGCGGTCGGCCGGACAGGCCAGGCACGGACGGAATCGCATCGACCAAGTCCTCGAAGACAACCGAGTCGTGCCGATTGGCGCCGATCCCGCGCGCACGACAAGGAAGCCATCGCTGCCGTGCTGGTGGACCTGTGCAAGCGCTGGAACCTGAGTGCACCGCGGAGGCGGCTTGAGGCAGGGCGTTGCCGTCTCTCAGGAGGAGTATCTCCACTGGCCTGCGCGGCAAAGCGAAGCGGGGTTGGCTTTTCGCTGTGGTTGAAAGCGGCGATACGACTGGCCATTAGCCGTTTGGGTATTCCTGGGCGATCAGATTCGTGCGCAAAGTCGCGAACTGATTGGTCATGTCGCTAAGCAGGTAGAGATCGCGACGACGGTTTGCGGGCTGTGAAGCCTGGGAATCGTAGTTGACAGGCAGCGTGATCTCCTTCGCGGCATAAGCACTCATACCGCGTGCGCTCGAAGTCTGTATAGCTCGCTTGGCTTGATCCCGATGTGTGACGATAGCCACCGTACCCATTGCCGCTGCTTTTCCTTCAAGCGCGACAACGGCTGCCGCTACGTTATCGAGAGTTGGATAGGTGATCGTGCCATTGCTTGCGACGACGGGTGGCTTGACCGATTGAAGGTTCGCACTGTTCATCTGGTACTTGGACGTGAGCACGCTCGCCACTTCCCATTGTGCAAATACCATGACGGGCTTCAACTGGTAGAGCTTGTACACGGCATCTGCGATTTCTTCATTGATGGGACCCGGCGCCGGCAACGCGGACTGAGCCGTGCCGCTACTGGAGCCGCTTGCCGCATTGGGCCGATCACCAAAGCTGTAGGCGACGATAGCGTTGACCTGAACCGCGGGGATCAAAGGAAGGTCCCAGGTGAAGAAGATGTCTTGCAAATAGGGGACTTCCGTGTTGACAGTCGTCGGATCGTTCAGTTCTACGTTCAGTTTTCCGATCATCTGCCGCGCGAGTTCGGCATCGGAAACTGGCGTGTCGGCTGCCATGGCATTCGCGCTGGCGCCCAATGCTGCTGTCATGAATGGCAGCGCAGCAGCGGCTGGCGAGGAAAGTAGAAACTTGCGGCGTGTTGACATGATTTGACTGGGTATCCGTGGAGAGGGGTGCTGCGGTCTAGCCGTGGGGGTATGCCTGAGCGATCAGGGCTCCGGTCCTATCGGCCATTTGCGCATACATGTCGTGTACGAGGTAAATAGCGCGGTTACGCGTCCAGGGCTGCCCTGAAAGGGGATCGTAGTAAACGGGAAGCGTAACTTCTTTGACTGCGTGCGCGTTCATGCCGCGAGCCACGGATGTCTCTATGCAACGTTTCGCATGGTCGCGATGACCAACCACAGCCACGGTACCCATCGCCGCAGCAGTGCCGTGAAGGGCGACTATGGCGGCCGCGGCGCCATCGGTGCTCATGTACGTGATCGTGCCATCGCTCGCGATGATCGGCTCGATCGACTGTAGGTTGCTACTGTTCATCTGATATTTGGACACGAGAAAGCGCGCAATTTGCCATTGCGCGAATACCTTGACCGGCTTGAGCTGATAGATCTGGTAAACCGCGTCCGCCAGTTTTTCATTCATGGGGCCCGGATCGGGAAGTGCGGCCAGAGCGCCTGTGCTGGATGTGTTACCGCTTGCGGCATTGGGCCGATTGCCAAAGCTGTATGCGACGATGGTATTGACCTGATTCGCGGGGATCAATGGAAGATCCCAGGTGAAGCCAACGTCCATCAGATAGGGTGCAATGACACTGGCAGTCGTTGCATCGTTCAGCTCCGCGCTCAATTTGCCGATCATCTGCGCCTTGAGCTCGGCATCGGAGATTGGCGCATCTGCCGAAACACCGTCTCCGCCGCACGCGCTCAAGGTTGCGGCCAGAAGGGAAGCCGTCGCAGCTCCCGACGTGGAGAGAAGAAAGTTCCGGCGAGTTGACATGAATTCGACTGTCTTATTGAATTTTGAGAGCCTTCCACGTTACATCGCTCATGTGACTTGCCTGTGACTATACGATTGCAGAGCAAGCGTCAGCGGAACCCATCTATAGTGGACTTGACGCCCTCCGTTGAGTTAGCGTGCGAGTCGCTCTGCATCGCCAGTGGACAGCACCGCTTTTGCGGCCTGATACGCAAACACGGGCCCCGTCAGGTGACCGCCTTCGATCGAAGCCTCTGCGAAGTCTACGCAGAAGGTCATGCCATCGAGAATATGCGTGTCCGGCGGATAGATTTCGAGCTTCTCAACCATATCCATTTTCTCCTTTCCATTGCCTGAGCATCATTGGCGCACCGCCAGCGGCGGTGCGCCTCTCACGGGTTTCCCAGTAGCCGCAGTACCTGCTTCACCGGTCCGGCCAGCATGCAGCATGCCGCTCGCGACGGTTACCGAGTTGGCGACGTCGGCCAGCATGATGGCAACCTTCTGGCCTACCTCGGTGTCGCGCAACGCAGCGCCGTACTCGGGATCAAAGGCGACACCGCCGATGGCAGCCTGGGTGGCGTCCAGCACAGGGAAGATGCCCGTGATGAAGTACTCGTCCAAGCTGTCGATCAGCCGCACTAGGTAGCGCGCCATCGTAGGCCGGACCTCATTGGGCAAAGTCTCGTTGGCGATGACCCGCCGCGCAGTTCGATAGGCCGGTTGCGCTGCGCGGTAAGGCTTCCTGCATCGACCGAGCGCAGCGTTTCGCGCTCGTCCAGCAGCGTCGCGACGAAGCCCGGCGCAACGATGGCGTTGTCATCGAGGTAGGAGCGGAAGCTGCTCCACTGTCCGTTCAGGGCTTGTTCGGCGATGCCCTTGTCCGTAAGCGTCCGGCCGTTTTCAAAGCGCACCGTTCTGTTCGCCGCAGCAGGGCGCATTCTCAATAAAAATGGATCGCAGTACTCCCTTGGCGGTGGCTTGTACGCCGGCGGCACTGTCGGACCGGGTAACCCAACGGCGCGCACTGTCCAGATCGGCATGCGGCACAATTTCTGAGAGCTTCCATGATTTCAAACTGGATCGCGCAGCACATAGGATGCATCCGCGTATTTAGATTCGAGGTGTTGCCCGGCCAGGAGCTGGCCTACCAGGAATACTTGCGGGAAGTGGTGGAGCCCATCGACGAGGTTGCTTTTGCCGATGCTGCCTTCCTGGAGGTGCTTTGCCTGACCCAAGCCAATCCATGCGGCAAGAGCGGGATGCGATGCCGTGTGTTCACGTTCCGCGACGTGGCGCAACGCGATGCCTTTCCCAGGCTGATTGCCGAAGCGGCCAGGCAGTTCGATCGGACCGAGGAAGCACGCAATCTACGCAAGGCCTACGCCGATACGCTTCGGACCGTGGTCGGGGTCGACGACTACGAATTGAGCGCGTAGGAAGGGACGCCATCCCGCGACAGGAGAGCGTCGACGCGCAGGGTGGCTCAATCCCGGCCCACGTCCTCTGAGGGCTCATCCAGCAAGTGCCCGAACTCATCCAGCTCCTTCTGGATCCGCGCCATGCTGGCGTCAATCGCCTGCGGCGTGATTTCGCCGTCGACGAACTCAACCGAGACACGGGTAACACGCGGATCTTTGTCAACAATGCCCTGCAGCACCTTGTCGAAGAATTTTTCCCCCGCACGCATGCCAAGCGGGCGGGGGACAAGCACCTTGACCAGCAGGACCTCCTCCTCACTTTTCGTCTTGGCCGCATCGGCAAACGCAGTCCGAAGATACGATTTGAGTTTCAAAACACTAAGGTTGCCAGGAACAGCAATATGCGATACCCGCACCTTTGCTTCAGCCATGCTACTTCTCCGCCGAAATTGAACGCGCAGACTATACCGCACGCGGCATCGGTCCAGCCGTCCCAGCCCTCTGGTGCCAGCACAACGATCGAGCGCGCGCGCACTTAACGGGCCTTGGTGTCGATGGCAAGGCTGGTAAATGACTGTTGCAAAATCGAACAGAATGTCAGGTGCCTCGGCGCTACAGTGGCCCTTCCCATGCCTGAAGGCGTTTTTTGGAGGTACACGAATGAAGCAACATCTGGCGAAATCCTTGTTGATGGCTGGCGCAATGATCGCGTCCTATCCGCTATTCGCGCAGCAGGCCCAGCCCATTCAGCCGACCCAGCCGATGCAATCCACTCAGCCAATGCAATCCACCCAGTCGGTGCCATCCACCCAGTCGATGCAAAGCATGCCGGCGGCAGCGCCATCGGCCCAAGAGGCACTGCCAGCCGCGCGCGATGCCTATGCGCAGGGGGCTGAACAACCGGCGCAGGCGGGCATGGCGCCCGCACCAGCCGACCCGACGCTGGCCCGCAGCCCCAACCCGGCAACGGACCCCGCCAGCATGAGCCTGGCTCCCGATGCGCTCGGTACGCGCCTTGGCCAGCGCAATCCTTTCCTCGACGGCGCTTGAGCGCCTATCCGCTTTCTTGCCATTCCTGCGCGCTGTCAGTCTTGACCATCCATTCGGTGTGCAACGCCCGGTGAACCCGGCAACGCTCGGCGATGGAAAGCAGCGCGGCGCGCTGGCCCGCGTCGAGCGGGCCGCGCGTCCATCGTCCCGCCTCAATGCCCCTTGCCTGCCTCCACGCGTAGCGCCTTCACCTTGTCCGCGCTCACGTCGCCGGGCTGTCCGCCATAGCTTGCCCGCAGGTAGTTAGCCAGGTCGGCCAGTTCCGCGTCGCTCAGGCGCGAGGCAAAGCCCGGCATATCCTGCATGCTCTCCAGCCCGGGGAATTTCTGCGCTTCGATGCCGTCGAGCATGGACACGATCAGGTTATGCGGATCGGCGTTGCGCACGGTGGAGTTGCCCAGCATCGCCACCGCCACATGCGGCTTGCCTTCGCCCTCGCGGCCATGGCAGCCGGCGCAGACGGCCAGGTATTGCTGGCGGCCAGGCTTGAACTGCGCTGCGTCCGCGCTGGGCGGCTTCACCGGCTGGGGCTGCGGCGGCTGGTCGCCCAGCAGGTAGGTGGACATGGCGGTGAGGTCGGCCTTGTTCAGGTACTGGCTGCTGAGATGGACCACGGGGAACATCTCGCCGTAGGCCGAACCCTGTGGCGCCATGCCGGTGGCGAAGAAGGTCTGCAGGTCCGCGCCCGTCCAGCCGCGCGCGGCGAGGCCCGCCGGTGTGATGTCCGGCGCGGCCACGCGGCCGAGCGCGGCGCCGGCCAATGGCCTGGCCGCGTCCAGGCGGCCGAACGTGGCGCGCGGCGTGTGGCATTCGGCGCAGTGGCCCAGTGCGTTGGACAGGTAGCGGCCGCGCTGCCAGGCCGGGGTCTGGCCGGTGGAGGCATCGGGCAACTGGTCCTTCAGGAACAGCAGGTTCCAGCCGATCAGCGCCACGCGCATGTTGTACGGGAAGCTGAGGTCGTGCGGCCGGTTGGCCACGGCCGCTGGCTTTAGCTGCATCAGGTAGGCGTACATCGCATCGGTGTCGCCGCGCGACAGGCCGCGATACGAGGTGTAGGGCATGGCCGGGTAGAGATGCTTGTCAGGCGTGATCCCGTCGTGCAGCGCCTTGTAGAAATCGTCGGCGCTCCACTTGCCGATGCCGTGGTCCTTGTCCGGCGTGATGTTGGTGCCGTAGAAGGTGCCGAACGGCGAGGCCAGTTCCACCCCGCCGGCAAACGGCGCGCCCTGGGCGCTGGTATGGCAGGCGGCGCAATCGGCGGCGCGCACCAGGTAGCGCCCGCGCGCGATCTGGTCGGCGGGCGAGAGCCGGGTGGCGGGCTGCTGGTCGGCGGCGGTGTCGATCGGGGCGGCGTGGTCGCCGCAGCCGGCCAGCATGGCAGCGCCCAGCGCGGCCATGCTGGCCAGCGTGGCGCGCGCGTGCCGGAGGAAGTTGGGCTGGCTCATCATACTCATCATCACTTGTCTTCCTTTACCAGGCCCGGGGTGTTGACCACCACGTCCTTGACGGCTTCGAAGTAGCGCACATAGCCGGTGCAGCGGCAGATATGATCGTTGAGCGCCGCCGTGATGGTCTCATCCACCTTGCCTCTGGCCACCGGCTGGCGCTTCAGGCGCTCCACCAGGATGGTCGCGCCGTTGACGAAGCCGGGCGTGCAGTAGCCGCACTGGAAGCTGAAGTGCTCCAGGAACTTCTGCTGCACGGGCGACAGTTCCACCACCTCGCCCTTGTCGTTGCGCTTGGCGTGGCCCTCCACCGTGCGCACCTTCTTACCCTGGAAGTAATGCGCGCCGGTGATGCAGGCGCGCACTTGCTCGCTGGTGCCGTCGGCCTTGTCGTGGATCACCACGCAGGCGTGGCAGATGCCCTGGCCGCAGCCCAGGCGCGACCCGGTGAGCGCAAGGTACTCGTGCAGGAAGTCGATCATCATCAGGCCTTCCGGCACATCGATGGGGCCAACGTCCTTGCCGTTGATATTGAGGGAAAGCGGTTGGGTGGCGAGGCTCATGCCAGGATCTCCTGAATCTTTTCGGCGCTGACCGGCAGGGCGGTGAAGCGATGGCCGATGGCATGCGCGATGCCGTTGACGATGGCGCCCACCACCGGAATCATCACCACTTCGGCGATGCCCTTGGGCGGATCGGTTTCGGATACGGGCGGCAGGACCGTCCCGGTTTGCGTCCATACGGCCACGTCGCTGGCGCGCGGCAACGCGTAGCGGTTGAAGTTCCAGGTGCCGTTGCCGGGCCCGTCCTCGTACAGCGGCAGGAACTCGTGCAGCGCATGGCCGATGCCCATGGCGATGCCGCCCTGCAATTGCCCGGACACCAGCGCCGGCGACAATTGCGAGCCGCATTCCATGATGGAGTGATGGCTGAGGATTTCCACCTTGCCGCTGGCCGCATGCACGGACAGCTCCACCAGCGTGCCCACCGCGCTGTAGTAGGTCACACTGGCGTTGTTGCGCTGGGTCGGCGCGATGTAGACCTTCTTGCGGTCCAGCACCTGGTAGCCGCCGCTGGTGGTCATGCGCGCCTTGCGCGCGGCGTCGGCGCCGTCGCCGTAGCGCACCGACAGTCCGTCGATGGGCAGCCGGGTGGCCGTGCCGTTGACGTCGAAGTCGGCTTCGGTCCATTGCCAGCGATTAAACACGTGTACCGTGGCGCCCGTGACCAGGCCGAGCTCGTGTGCCTTCTTGGCCAGTTGCTCGTAGGGCAGGGCTTGCAGGCCGCCGGCGGTGAGCTTGCCTTCGACCCAGCGAGCGTCTTCCACGCGCACCACCAGCGAGGCCGCCTGGCCGCCGCCAACGCCCTGGCTCCAGATTGCCATGGCCGCCGGCCACAGCCCGTGCATGAAGACCACCCGGGCGGCTTCACGGGTGCTGTGGGTGAAGTAGTAGGCCGAGTTGGTCGCACTCGATGGCGACGCATACGCCGGCGACCAGCGTGGGTTGGCCGACAGCTTGTCCTGGTCGGCCTGGCTCATGATGTACGGATCGCCGGTGGCGGTGACGGGCAAGTCGGGCCAGTCGGTGACCGCCACGCGCACCTCGGTGGCGGGCTTGCCCAGCCAGCGCGCCACGGCCACCGCTTGCGAGGTGGACATGCCGGTGCCGATCTCCGCGCCGCAGTGATGCAGCGCGATGGTGCCGTCCGCGCGCATCTCCACCTTGGCGAACGAAGCCTCGGCGCCGGTGCCGAAGTCCTTCTGCACGCAGGCAAAGCCCACGCCGTAGTGCCGGCCGGGGTGGCTGGCTTCAAAATCCGCTTTGCGCTTCGCGCGGTTGGCCCACAGCGGATGGGCCTTGGCCGCCTGCAGCACCTCATCCACGCGAATCGCGCCGGCGGGGATCGCGCCCTGCGTGTTCTTCATGCCAGAGCGCAGCGCGTTTTTCAGGCGGAACTCGATCGGGTCGAGCTTCAACTGCTCGGCGAACTCGTCGACCATCATCTCGGTCGCCGCCATGCTCTGCAGCGTGCCGTAGCCGCGCGCGGAGCCCGCGTCGATGGCGCGCGAGGCGATCGCCACCGCGGTCAGGTCATTCTTCGGGAAGTAATAGATCGACTGCGCCGCGGTGGCGCCCACCATCGCCACGGACGGCGAGAAGTTGGCGCGGCCGCCACCGTTGGCCTCGAAGTCGCCCTGGAACGACTGGAACAGCCCGGTGTTCTTGTCCACCGCGATGCGGTAGCGCATCTTGAAGGCGTGGCGCTTGATCGAGGTCTGGAACTGCTCATAGCGGTCGTTGGCCAGCCGCACCGGCCTGCCGTCGGCGTAGAGCGCCGTCACCAGGCCGTAGAAGGGGAAGTTGTAGTGGTCCTTGGAGCCGTAGCCCACGGTGTAGCAGGGATGGACGAACACCTGCCTGACCGGGAACGCGCCCTTGGCCTTGGCCATCATCTCCGCCGTGCTGTCGCCGACTTCGATGGGCGACTGGGTCGGCACCACCATGTGCAGCGCCTGGGTGCTGGCGTCGTACCAGCAGTTGGCGTTGTCCGGCTCCAGCGCGGCGGTGTCGATGGACTGCGTGTTGTACTCGCGCTCCAGCACCAGCCAGTCGGCCGGCGGCTGGTCCAGCTGCTGGCGGATCTGCCCGGCATGGAACATGCCTTGCTCGCCAAGCTGGCCGTGGTCCTTGCCATCGGGCCAGACCGGCTCGTGCTTGCGCATCATGCTGGGGAACAGCGGCGCGTTTTTCAGGCTGGAGAACACGTCGTCGTCGAACGGCGTCTCGCCGCCCACCCGCACAAAGCGGAACGTGCCCCACGGATCGCGCTCCAGCGGGCCGGTCTCGGCGCCGTAGCGGATGATCTCGTCGTGGAACTTGAGCTTGTCCTTGGCAAAGCGGAAGCGGGCGAAGTCGTGATAGATCAGGATGGCCACGGCGTGGCCGAGATAGGCCGGCGTCTTGCCTTCCGGCAGCAGCATGTCCTCGCCGTAGAAGGCGGGAAAGGCCACGCCGTCGCGCGCCAGGTCGGCGGCGGTGACCACGCGGTCGGGCTTGAGATCGTCACCCAACAGCGCCAGGTCGAAGCCCGCATAGCTGCGGTCCGCCTTGGTGGCGCGCAGGATGAAGGCATGCGATTGCGCCTTGGGCCAGTGCGGCATGTCGCGCGAGCGGATATCGCGCGCGAAAACCTTGTCGCCGGTGACCTTGGCCATGCCGTCGATGCGGAACCTGGGGGCGCCGGTCTTGGGGTCCCACTGGACCGGGGTCAGGATCTTTTCTTCGAACAGGGCTGCGAAGGCCTTGCCGCCGATCGGTGCGATATACACCGACACCCCGGCCACGACGCTGGCTTTCAGGAAAGTGCGGCGCGTTGGGCTGAAGTTAGCCATGGATTTTCCTTGAGAATGCGCTGATGCCGCTGCAGCGGCGCCCGGGCGAGATACGCGGCCTGATGCGTCCGGGCTGGGCAGCCGGGCAAACGAGACGGGAGGAGCCGGAAGGCGGGGGGCAGCGGCAATCGAGGTCTCCGTGCATGAGGGCGCGGGCACAAAGTACGGCACCGGCGCGGATTACGACGCAAGACTGGGCTGGTGATCTGTGGGGCAATGCAAGGTTTTATTCTAGGCGTGGAAGTGCACGCCGGGGCGCGGATTCTGCGCCGTCGGCGGTGCGGTAGCAACGGGGCGGGCTGAATAATGCTTATCACGGCCGTGCCATTCCGTTTGGGGCGGCATTGAGGTAGCGCATTGTGCGCGGCACAAATCCACGCCGCGCCCACGATCATCGTCCGCCATCGCCTGCGATGCATGATCGTTGTAGCATCGCTGCCATGGACAATCTGCTCAGAAAACTCGACCTGACCTCGCTGCGGCTGTTCGTTGCCGTTTGCCAGGAACAGAACATTGCCCGCGCCGCCGAGCGCGAATTCATTGCGCCGTCGGCGGTCAGCCGCCGCATTGCGGAGATCGAGACGCTGATTGGCCTGCCCGTGATCGAGCGGCATCCGCGCGGCATCACGGTGACGGCGGTGGGCGAGACGGTGCTGAGGCATGCGCTTGCCATCATTGGCAATATCGAGGCGCTCAGCGCGGAACTGTCGCGTTTTACCTCCGGCGCGCGCGGCAACGTGCGCCTGGTGTGCAACCTTGGCGCCATCGTGCAGTTTCTGCCGGAGGACCTGGCTGCCTTTGGGCGCGTGTATCCGGATATCGGCATCGAGCTGGAGGAGCAGCACAGCCCCGAGGTGTTGCGCATGGTGGGCGAGCGCAGCGCGGACTTCGGCATCTGCAATGCGATCCAGGGCGTGGAGCAATTTGTCTCGCTGCCTTACCGGGAGGACCAGCTTTGCGTGCTGGTGCCGCGCGGGCATGCGCTGGCGTCGGCGCAGCAGGTGAGCTTTGCGGACTTGCTGGGCGAGACGTTTGTTGCGCTGCGCGATGAGAGTGCGCTGAGCCGCCTGCTGGCGGAGCAGGCGGCGCGCTTGAATGAGGCGCTCAAGATCAAGATCCGGGTGGCGAGCCTGGATGCCTTGTGCCGCATGGTGCACGTCGGGCTGGGGATTGCCGTCGTGCCGAGGCAGGTGGGCGAGCTTTACCTGAACACCCTGGACGTGGCAGCGCGGCCGCTATCGGACCCCTGGGCGACGCGGCAACTGGTGGTGGTGTTTCACTCCCGGGAGCATCTCTCGGCGAGTGCCTTGGCCTTGGTAGGCTTTCTTTGCCGGGAATAGGAACAAGGTGGGAGCAAGGTGGGCAAAGCGAAGCGAGCGTGGGCAAATAGCCAGCCGTCGCAAACCGAGATGCCTGCCATGCCGACTGCGCACTTTGCCCCGGCGGCGCCAAACCATATAGTGGGATCATCACAACGAGAAACCCCGCAATGGAAGCCACCATCCGCTTCGACGGCCGCGTGCTGTACCTGTCGCAAGACCCCGCCTGCGTGCGCGCCCAGCTCGACGGCAAGCCGATGACCCTGGCCGCGGCCGGCCCGCTGCGCGACAACATCTCCACCGATGAGATCACGCCCGTCACGATCATGCTTACGTACGATGAGCGTCTGGGGCAATTCCCTTACGTGGGGTTCCAGGCGGGGGGCGAGCAGCCGATCGGCCGCGATGCCATCCGCAACGGCGGCTTTGCCGTCACGGTGGCGGGCAAGCGCTACGGCAAGGGCTCCTCGCGCGAGTCCAGCCCGCTGGCGGAGCTGTCGGCCGGCATCCGCCTGATCGTGGCGGAGAGCTTCGAGCGCATCTACCAGCAGAACTGCGACAACATCGGCATCCTGACCACCACGGATTTCACCGTGCTCGACCGCGTGCTGGCGGGCGAGGCGATTCCCATCGAAGCCTTCCTGACCGGGCGCGATGCGCTGACCCAGCAGGTGATCCGTGCCGGCGGCCTGCTGGCCTATAGCCGCGCGGCAAGCTGGCCGGCGGCGGGCGCGGGCACGCAGGCAACTGAGGCAACCGGCAACGCCGCACCGCGCACCTTGGTGGAAAAGATCATCGCCCGCCATCTGTTGCCTGGCACGCCGAGCGCCGAGCGCGGCCAGGGGGTGTTCGTGGCGGCGGACTGGCGCTTCTCGCACGATTACTTCACCGGCATGTGCGCGCACCTGATGCACCGTGCGTTCGGCAAGCCGGCAACGTTGCACGAGCCGGATCACATCATCGCGTTCCAGGATCACCTGGTGCTGGCGGCCCAGAGCTTCCCGCATGTGCGCGACGGCTTGTTGCCAGGGGTGGCCAACCTGATGCAGGGACATAGCAGTTTTGCGCACGACTACCCGGTGCGCTCGCATCACGCGCTCGCGGGCGAAACACCGGGCTCGGAAGGCATCTGCCATGCGCTGATGGCCGAGCAATACGCGCTGCCGGGGCAGGTGGTGGTGGGCACCGATTCGCACACGCCGCATTCCGGCGCGCTCGGCTGCCTGGCGTTCGGCGCGGGCGCCACCGATGTCGCCAATAGCTGGGTCACGGGCTACGTGCGCTGCAAGGTGCCGGAAACCCTGCGCGTGGAGGTGGAGGGCGAGCTGGCCGAGGGCGTGACGGCCAAGGACATCGTGCTCTACCTGCTGCAGATGGACGCAATCCGCTCGGGCGGCGCCATCGGCGTGGTGTTCGAGTACGCCGGCAGCACGGTGCGCGCCTTGTCCATCGACGAGCGCGCCACGCTGACCAATATGGTGGCGGAGCTGGGCGGCTTCACCGGCATCGTCGAGCCAGACGACAAGACCGTGGCCTTCCTGAAGGCGCGGCGCGGCGTCGATCTTGCGATCGAGGACTGGATGCGCAGCGACGCAGGCGCAACCTACCGCGACGTGATCCGCATCGACGCCGGCGTCATCGCGCCCATGGTTGCGCGCCCCGGAGACCCCGGCAATGGCATCGCGGCGCACACGCTGGACGCGCCGGTGCCGGTGGACATTGCCTACGGTGGGTCCTGCACCGCAGGCAAGCGGGAGGATTTCGACTACTACCACGAGGTGCTGCACTGGGGCCTGGAGCATGGCCTCAAGGTGTCGCCCCGCACCCAGCTGTTCCTGCAGTTCGGCACTCTCGGCGTGAAGGCCTACTGCGAAGCGCGCGGCTATATGGATACCTTCGCCGCCGCCGGCGCCACGCTGGTCATGCCGGGCTGCGGATCGTGCGCCAACTGCGGGCCGGGCGCTTCCACCACCAGCGAGCAGGTCACCATCAGCGCCATCAACCGCAATTTCCCCGGCCGCTCGGGGCCGGGCCAGGTCTGGCTGGCCAGTCCTTACACGGTGGCCGCGAGCGCGCTGGCGGGGCAGATCAGCACATTCGGGCAATTGCAGGCAAGCCGCGCCGCACCCGCACCCTAGCGGCGCACCCCGGCGTCCGCGCGCAAGCGGGGACGCGGCGGCATCCATAGCCGGGCGACAGATCCCGGCCGCCATCCACAGGAGACAACGATGTTCCCCAATACCTCGCGCGTGCTGCGCGCGGCGGGGCGGCTGCTTGCCGTCGCCGCCATCGCATTCCCGGTCGTCGGTGCACACGCTGCGGACAAGTATCCCGCCAAGACCGTGCGCCTGATCGTGCCGAATTCGCCGGGTTCCACCGCCGACGTGGTCGCGCGCGTGGTGGCCGAGGGCCTGGGCCAGGACCTCGGGCAGCCGTTCTACGTGGAGAACCTTCCCGGTGCGGCGGGTATCCCCGGCACGCGGCAACTCGTATCCGCCGCGGCGGACGGCTACACGCTTGCGGTGGTGTCGTCCAACCATGCCATCAATCCAGGCCTGTACCGCAATATTCCCTATGACAGCGTGAAGGACATCACTGCCGTAGGGCTGATCGGCACCACGCCGCTGGTGCTGGTGGTGGGTGCTGGCTCGCCGTACAAGACCGTGCAGGAACTGCTCGCGGCGGCGCGGGCGCATCCGGGCAGCCTGAGCTACGGCTCGTCAGGCAAAGGCAGCGTGTTGCATCTGGCGGGCGAGCTGCTTAAATCGAAGGCCGGCATCGATATGCTGCACGTCCCCTACAAGGGCGTGAACACGTTGATGACCGATGTGCTCGGCGGACAGATCGATGCCGCTTTCCTGGCTACGCCGTCCGCCCTGCCGCAGATCAAGGCCGGCAAGCTGCGAGCGCTGGCGGTCAGCACGCCGGCGCGGCTCGATAGCCTGCCGGCGGTGCCGACCCTGGCGGAATCGGGCGTCAAGGACTATGCCTACGATGCCTGGATCGCGCTGGTCGGTCCCGCCGGGTTGCCCAAGGACGTCGCCGCGCGGCTACAGCAGGCGCTGCTCAAGGCGCTGGCCGCACCCAAGGCGCGGGAGCTGTTCGCCGCGCAGGGCTTTGTCGTGAAGAGCGGCAACGGCGAAGAGACGGCCCGCCTCATCCGCGACGAACTGGGCCGGAGCCAGGCGCTGATCAAGAGTGCGTCGATCGTTGTGGAGTGAGGCGCGCTGGCGGGACGGCTCGCGCCACGGCGCCAGTTTCCATTCCCTCGCGCCGGTCATGGCCATTTCAGGGCTCAGCTCGCCAGCGTGCTAAGCCGGCGCACCGGCATCCAGCGCCAGCGCGGCGCCGTACACCGCGTGGCTCGCTGTGCGTAGCGCTTGCGTCATCAGCATGGCCGCGGGCGAGAGCAATCGATCCGTGCGGGTGATGATGCCAAAGTCGTCCATATGACAGGGCAGCGGCAGCGGCACGATCGCCAGCAGGCCATGCTGCGCGTAGTACTGCGCGACGTCGTCGGTGAGTACGGCCAGCATGTCGCTCTGTTCCAGCATGCGTGTCAGGAACAGCAGCGCGGCGGTTTCCACGACGTTGGTCGGCGGCATCAGGCTGGCGCGTTGGAACATCAGGTCGAAGCGGTGACGCAGCACGCTGCCGGCCGGCGGCACGATCCACGCCGCATCCTCCACGTCCCGCAGTGTCAGCGCCGGCTGCGCCAGCAGTGGATGGCCCAGGCGCGCCACCGCGCACACGGGTTCGCCCGCCAGCGGCTCGTAGCGCAAGCGCAGCTTGTCGTGCTCGGCAAACAGGCGTGCGACCACCAGGTCGAGCTTGTCCTGGGCCAGGCGTTCCAGCAGCACGTTGCTGTTCTCGATCTCCAGCGACACGCGCAGTCCGGGCTGCTCCCGCTTGACCTGCGCAACGGCCGGCGGCAGCAGCTTCACGCCGGGCGAGGTGATCGCGCCCACCGCCACATGGCCCAGCCGCCCGGCCTTGAGCGCCATCACTTCCTCCTGCGCCTGGTCCAGGCTGCCCAGCACCGCGCGCGCGTGCCGGATCATCGCTTCTCCATACCAGGTCGGGCGCATGCCGCGCGGCAGCCGCTCGAACAGCGGGACTTCCAGCATCTCCTCCAGCTCGCGCAGCAGCTTGGATGCGGCCGGTTGCGTCATGTTGAGAACGGCTGCGGTGCGGTGGATGTTGCCTTCGTCGGCAAGGGTGACCAGCAGCAGGAGCTGGCGGGTCTTGAGCCGGGCGCGGATATACCACGGGCTAGGCGTTGACATAGGGTTTACGTTGATACCTGAAGTGATATGGGTATGGCCTCAATCTTCATTGGAAGGATATCAAACCGGGCCGTACACTCCGGCCATATTCAAAAACAAGTTCAAGCAAGATGAGAGACAGCCTCCCCCAGACGCGTCCCGCTTTGGCGCCGGTCCCACGGTAGCCAAGGCGCCCTTCATGGGCCGCCGCTGTCATCGCGTCCCAGTCCAGTCCTATCGTCCCCGTATTCAGGAAGTCTCCCCAATGCCGGAATCCAAATCCAAGCTGCGCTCCGCCCAATGGTTCGGCTCCGCCGACAAGAATGGCTTCATGTACCGAAGCTGGATGAAGAACCAGGGCATCCCCGATCATGAGTTCGATGGCCGTCCCATCATCGGCATCTGTAACACTTGGTCGGAGCTCACGCCCTGCAACGCGCATTTCCGCAAGCTGGCCGAGCATGTCAAGCGCGGTGTCTACGAGGCCGGCGGCTTCCCGGTGGAATTCCCGGTGTTCTCCAATGGCGAGTCCAACCTACGGCCCACCGCCATGCTCACGCGCAACCTGGCGGCGATGGACGTCGAGGAGGCCATCCGCGGCAATCCGATCGATGCCGTGGTGCTGCTCACCGGCTGCGACAAGACCACGCCCGCGCTGCTGATGGGCGCGGCGAGCTGCGACGTGCCGGCCATCGTGGTGACGGGCGGGCCGATGCTCAACGGCAAGCTGGACGGCAAGAACATTGGCTCTGGCACGGCCGTCTGGCAACTGCATGAATCGCTCAAGGCCGGCGAGATCAATGTGCATCAGTTCCTCTCGGCCGAAGCCGGCATGTCGCGCTCGGCCGGCACCTGCAACACGATGGGCACGGCTTCCACCATGGCTTGCATGGCGGAAGCGCTGGGCACTTCGCTGCCGCATAACGCCGCCATTCCCGCCGTGGATTCGCGCCGCTACGTGCTGGCGCATATGTCCGGCATCCGCATTGTCGAGATGGCCAAGGAAGGGCTGACGCTGTCGAAGATCCTGACGCGCGCGGCGTTCGAGAATGCGATTCGCGCCAATGCGGCGATTGGTGGCTCCACCAACGCGGTCATCCATTTGAAGGCCATCGCGGGGCGCATCGGCGTGCCGCTGGAGCTCGAGGACTGGACACGCATTGGCCGCGACACGCCCACCATCGTCGACCTGATGCCCTCGGGCCGCTTCCTGATGGAGGAGTTCTACTACGCCGGCGGGCTGCCCGCAGTGCTGCGCCGGCTGGGCGAGGCAAACCTGCTGCCGCACCCGGACGCGCTGACCGTCAACGGCCGCACGCTGTGGCAGAACGTGAAGGACGCGCCCAATACCAACGACGAGGTCATCCGTACGCTGGACAACCCGTTGATAGCGGATGGCGGTATCCGCGTGCTGCGCGGCAACCTGGCACCGCGCGGTGCGGTGCTCAAGCCCTCCGCCGCCACGCCCGGGTTGCTCAAGCACCGCGGCCGCGCCGTGGTATTCGAAAACCTTGAGCACTACAAGGAGCGGATCGTCGATGAAACGCTGGACGTCGACGCATCGTCCGTGATGGTGCTGAAGAACTGCGGCCCGAAGGGGTATCCGGGCATGGCGGAGGTCGGCAACATGGGTTTGCCGCCCAAGCTGCTGCGCCAGGGCGTCAAGGACATGGTGCGCATCTCGGATGCGCGGATGAGCGGCACAGCGTACGGCACCGTGGTGCTGCACGTGGCGCCCGAGGCCGCGGCCGGCGGCCCGCTGGCCGCGGTGCGAGACGGCGACTGGATCGAGCTAGATTGCGAGGCCGGCACGCTGCACCTGGACATCGACGACAAGGAACTGGCACGGCGCATGGCCGAGCGCGTCGACACACGCGCCGCAGGGGAGGGCGGCTACCGGCGGCTGTATGTGGACCACGTGCTGCAGGCGGACGAGGGCTGCGACCTGGACTTCCTGGTGGGCTGCCGCGGCGCCGCGGTGCCTCGCCACTCGCACTGATTGCGCCCCTGCCGGCAATGCCGGCAGGGGCCACCGACAAGAACATGCAGGAACATTCGAGGAGACATAGATGAACACTACCCCCACGGCCGGCCTGGACCGGCCAGTCCCGCTTCCTGGCGCTCCGGGTCTGCCTGGCGATGCGCCGGTCAGCGCCGCCAGCGAGGAGGACCGCATTATCAGCATGCTGACCCGCAAGCTGATTCCCTTCCTGGCGCTGATCTACGTGGTGGCCTATATCGACCGCTCGGTGGTTGGCTTTGCCAAGCTCCACATGAATGCGGCGGTAGGCATCAGCGACGCGTCCTACGGGCTGGGCGCGGGTTTGTTCTTCATCGGCTACTTCCTGTGCGAGGTGCCCAGCAACCTGGCGCTGGAGCGCTTCGGCGCGCGCCGCTGGTTCGCGCGCATCTTGTTCACATGGGGCGTCATCACCATGGCGATGGCCCTGATCAACAGCGCCAGCACCTTCTACGTGCTGCGCTTCCTGCTGGGCGCAGCTGAGGCGGGCCTCTATCCCGGCATCCTTTACTTCCTGACCAAGTGGTTCCCGATGCGCCATCGCGCCCGCATCATCGGCCTGCTGGTGCTCGCGCAGCCCATCGCCCTGATCGTCACCGGGCCGATCGCCGGCTGGGTGCTGTCCACCAGCGGGCTGTTTGGCCTGACCAACTGGCAGACCCTGTTCGTGCTCAGCGGGCTCCCCGCGGTGCTCCTCTGCTTGCCCACGCTGCGCATCCTGCCCGAGTCTCCATCGCAGGCACGCTGGCTGGCGCCGGCGGACCGCGCCTGGATCGAGCGCGAGTTGGCGGCGGACCAGTCCACGTTTGCGCTCAAGGCGCACGGTAACCCGCTTAGCGCGCTCAAGGACAAGCGCGTGCTGCTGCTGGCCCTGCTGTTCCTGCCGTTCCCGCTCAGCATCTACGGCTTGTCGCTGTGGCTGCCCACCATCATCAAGCAGTTCGGCGTGACGGATGCCACCACGGGCCTGCTGTCGGCGGTACCGTACCTGTTCGCGGTGGTCGGGCTGTACCTGGTGCCACGCCATTCGGATCGCAAGGGCGAGCGCTACTGGCACATCATCGCGGTGTCGGCCATGGGCGCGATCACGATGGCGGCCAGCGCCTGGGTCCAGACGCCCGCGCTGCAGTTCCTCTTCATCTGCCTGACTGCGTTCTCGATCTATTCGATCCAGGCGGTGGTGTGGGCGCTGCCGGGCCAGTTCCTGACCGGCGCCGGCGCCGCCGTGGGCATCGCGACGATCAACTCGCTGGCCAACCTGGGCGGCTATCTTGGCCCCTACGGGATCGGCCTGATCAAGGATGCGACGGGCAAGCTGGCCTCGGGACTCTACTTCCTGGCCGCCATGCTGGTGTTCGCGGTGATCATGACGTTTGTGGTGCGCTCGGCGTTGGAGACGCCGGCAAGGTCCTGACGCGGGCGTTGGTTCTTTTGCGCCGGCGTGCCTGGTGTGGCTCGCCGGCGTCGTCGTGCCTACAGCTCCACGAACACCGCGCCGTTCTCCACCTTCACGCTGTACGCCTGGATATCGCTGGTCAGCGGCTCGCACATCGCCCGTCCGGTGCGCACGTCGAACTTGCCCTGGTGCAGCGGGCACTCGATCTCGTGCCCGTCCAGGAAGCCGTCGCACAGACGCGCGTTGCCATGGCTGCAAGCGTTGTCCGTGGCATAGATTGCGTCGCCCACGCTGTACAGCGCGATTTCCTTGCCGAGCGCGTTGACGGCCACGACATCATCCTTGGGGATTGCCACCAGCGGGATCACCTGGGTCCATTGCTTTGACATGGTCTGCCTCAAATCTCAGTACTCAATATTCAAATCGGGTAGATGATCGAATTGGCGATCATCTCGCTGTCGAACACGCATAGCCGGGACTCGAATTTCAAGCCCTCCCCGGTGCGCCGGATCACATCGATATAGCGGCCCACGTTGTACACGGTGGATTGCCCGTCCGGCTTGGTGCGAAAGACGGCGTAGCCGGCCTCGGCGTCGATCCGCTCCGCATCGGTCTTCAGGATGCGCGGAATGCCGACCACATGGCGCTGGTAGTACGGATCGTGGAAGATGGTCTCGGTCGCGCCATAGATACGGTCCTTGAGCATGCCGCGGCTCTCGAAGGAGAGCGTGGCAAGCGGGAAGCCGGCTTCGTGGTTCTCGCGCGGCTGGAGCTTGTAGACGCAAGCCTCGGTGAAGAAGCCGGGCCATTTGTCCCATTCGTTGTTGTCCAGCGCGGCGGCGTAGTCTGTGTACAGCGCCAGCACCTGGGTGTAGGTTTCGAAGTCGAGCATGTCTCAGGCCTCCATCACGCGGCGCCAGTAGTTGTACATCCCGCGGATCAGCGTCTCGGTCACCATGTGGTCCGTATCGCCGATCTCGCGCCCGCCGAGTTCCGCCACCGTCCGGTGGAACGGCTTTTGCTCGAAGCCTTGCTGGGAGAACTCGATCACCTCGCCGTCGTCGGCCGAGACAAAGCCGGCCGGGCCGAACAGGTTGGCCTGGCGCAGTCGGCGGCGGGTCATGCCGGCGTCGTCGCCTTCGAAGCCGAAGTGCGTCCACACGAAGTTGAACGAGCCGTGGCCGGTGGGCTGGATATGCCGCGTCGACACCGAGTTGACCTGTTGCTGGATGATGACGCTGGGGAACAGCGTCATCATCACCGCCGTGGGCTCTCCCCACCAGGGTTCCTGCACCACATCGAGGAAGCGGTCGTCATGCAGGCTCATCTGCTCCTTGAAGCTGGACACGCCGCTGGTGACATCGCCCTTGCCGCCCTGGCCGCGCGTGGAGATCATTGCCGCGTGGCGGAAGTGCTCGTCCATCTTGAGCGCCGACTTGTTGTCGGCGCGCCAGAGCCCGAAGGTCACGAACCACGTGTGCAGCAGCCCCGGGTGATACGGGTCCTTGATGTTCTCCTGCATCAGCTTCCAGTTGCCGGGAATCTGCTGGCGGCTATAGCCGAGGATGGTCAGCTTGCGGCCGTCGAAGACACGGTCGAAGTAGGCCAGGATGGTCGGGCCGAGATAGTCCTCCAGCGCCGGCACCTCATGGTCGAACGAGGCGAAGATCACGCCGTTGCGGCGCGCCACCTTGAGCTTGGTCAGGCCGTGCGCCTTCGGGTCGAAGTCGGCGGGCATGCCGCCATTGACTTTGCCGTCGAGCTTGACGCCGCGCCGGAACGGCACGCCGACCAGGTTGCCCTTGAGGTCGTAGTTCCACTGGTGATAGGGGCAGGTGAAGTCCTCGCGGTTGCCGGAGCGCTCGCGGCAGAACTGCACGCCGCGATGCGCGCAGACGTTCTCCACCACGTAGATCTCGCCATCCGCCGCGCGGCTGGCAATGACCGAGCGCTCGCCGATGGCGGTGCGCTTGAAGTCGCCGGCGTTCGGGATTTCCGCTTCCAGCCCGATATAGCACCAGTGGCCGGCGTAGAAGAAGCGCTCCAGCTCCTGCCGGTAGACGTCGTCATCGGTATAGGCCCAGAAGGGGATCCGGCTGGAGCCTTCGTCCTTCCATTCTCTTTTCTTGAATACAACAGTTTGCTCGCGCATGGTTTGTCTCCGCGATGTTTGTGATGTGGGGCTCAGCGGGTCAGACGCCGCTGGCGTGGAAGGCGTCGGCATGGATGTGGTCGGGGTCCATGCCTCTTTGGCGCAGCAGGATGGAGGCCGCGTCGACCATGACCGGGGCGCCTGCCAGGTAGGCGCGCCAGCCCTGCATGTGCGCCCAGTCGTCGGCCACCGCCTTGGTCACCACGCCGCCGCGGTAGCCGTTGCCGTCGCCGGCCGATGCCACCACCACGTGCACATGCATTGCCGCATGGCGCGCCTGCAGCTCGCGCAGCCATTCCAGGCCATAGAGGTCGGCATGCGTGCGAACACCAAAATAGACGTGCACCTCGTTGCGCATGCCGCCGTCGAGCATGCCGCGCAGGATCGACAGGATCGGGGCCAGCCCGGTGCCGCCCGCGATGCAGATCACGGGCCCGTCGAACTTGCGCCGCAGGTACGCCGTGCCCAGCGGGCCGGCAACACGGATGGCGTCGCCAACCTTGAGCTCCGACGCCACATAGGACGTCACGCGCCCGTCTGGCACCAGCCGGATATGGAATTCGAGCTCGTCGGCGCCGTGCGCCACCGCCATCGAGTAAGGCCGGATATGGCGCGGGGTGAACTGCAGCGTGGCGTACTGTCCCGGCGAGAAGTCGAGCGGCTTGGGAATCGCCACGCGGACCCGCTTGATGTCATGGGTCAGGTCGTCCAGGGCGGTCACGGTGCCCTTGAGGATCCTGGCGGGATGCACCACGACCTCGTCGAGTTCCGGGATCTCGATCGCGCAGCTCTCCACCAGCGTGGTCTGGCACGCCAGCACCGATTGGCCGGCGGCCATGGGCGCGCGCGAATCCTCGGGGCCGCTTGCCTGGGTGCGGCCGGCCAGGACCTTGCAGCGGCAGGTGCCGCAGCGCCCCGCCATGCAGCTATACGAGATGGGCACCTGGTTGGCCCGCAGCACGTCCAGCAGGTTGTCGCCGGCTTGCGCGTGCAGCGTCCTGTCCAGTGGGTGGATGGATACTTCCATGGGGGCGTCTCCAGCTAGTTCTTCTTGGCATCCGTTTGCCGATGGGCGTATGTTGGCGCCGCAGGTAGAATTAATAAATAGAAGGAAGGTGATACGTCATATCACTGTGAGTGATAAAGGGGGCTGGGATGGAGTTGCGGGAGATCGACCTGAACCTGCTGGTCGTGTTCAATGAACTGCTGCGCCTGAGGCGGGTGTCCGCCGTGGCCGAAACGCTGGGCACTTCACAGCCGGCCATCAGCAACGCGCTCAATCGCCTGCGCAAGCTGCTGGGCGACGAACTGTTCCTGCGGACCTCCAAGGGCATGGTGCCCACGCCCTTCGCGGAGAACCTGGCGGAGCCGATCGGCTACGCGCTCGGCGCCATCCACAACACGCTCAACGCGCAGTCTGTGTTCGAGCCGGCCACCAGCGCGCGCGGCTTCACCATCGCCATGACGGACATCGGCGAGATCTATTTCCTGCCCGACCTGATGAAGCGGCTATCCGAGGCGGCGCCCGGCGTGACCATCAGCACGGTGCGCAACCATACGGTGAACTTGCGCGAGGAAATGGAAAGCGGCCGCGTGGACCTGGCGATCGGCTTCATGCCCGACCTCAAGGCGGGCTTCTTCCAGCGGCGGCTGTTCCGCCAGCGCTACGTCTGCCTGTTCCGCCAGGGCCATCCGCTGGCCCGCGAGGGCATGAGCCTCAAGTCGTTCGGCAGTGCCGAGCACGTGGCCATCGTCGCGGCAGGCACCGGGCACAGCATGGTGGACGAAGTGATCCAGCGCGCCGGCGTGCCGCGCCAGGTCCGCCTGCACGTCCCGCACTTCGTGGCGGTGGGCCATATCCTGCAGACGACCGACCTGATCGCGGTGGTGCCGCAGGCCTATGCCGAGCGCACGTTAAAGCCCTTCGGGCTGGAGACGGCGCCGTGCCCGGTGAAAATCCCCGATATCGTGATCAACGTGCTCTGGCACGCCAGGAATAATCGGGAGCCGGCCAACCAATGGCTGCGGCAAGTGGTGTTTGAGGAGTTTTCGAGGTAGTGGTGTGATACGTCCGTCATGTACGTTTGTCACGCCCCCAGCACTTCCTCGCAAACCGAAAACCACGCCCGCGCCGCATGCGATAGGTAGCGGCCCGGCGACCAGATATGGGCGAGCGCCCAGTCCATGGCCGGCTCCGTCAGCCGTGCCACGGCGAGCTTGTCGCGGATATCGAGCTTGTCCAGCAGCGGTTGCGGCAGGAAGGTGGTGCCCAGCCCGGCGGCGGCCATCGAGGCGAGGAAGTCCCAGTGCCCGCTTTGCGCCACGATGCGGGGCTCAAGCCGGGCATCGAGAAAGGCCTGCCGCAGCTTGCGGGTCAGGGAGAAGTCCTCGGTCAGCATCAGCAGGGGCTCGTCGCGCAGCGCGGCCAGGGTAACGGTCTTGCCCTTGGCCCAGGTGGCCTTGCGGGGGCCCGCGACCCAGATCGGGTATTTGGCGAACTCGCGCGTGGCCAGTTCCAGGCCGCTGTCCCGGGGCAGTACAGTGGCGCCGACTTCGAGTTCGCCACTCGCCACTTGTTGCTCCACCATATGGCCGCCGTGTTCGGCCAGGCTGAGCTCCAGGTTGGGATAGCGCTGGCGGAACGCGCTGACAGCCGGTGAGAAGAACAGGTTGGCCATGGGCGGGATCCCCACGGTCAGCTGGCCACGGCCTAGCGAGGAGAGATCGGCCACTTCCAGCGTGAGCCGGTGCACCACGCCAAGCGCTTCCTGCCCGCGCTCGTAGACCACCCGCCCCACGTCGGTCAGCCGCACCTGCTTGCCTTCGCGGATCAGCAGTGGCTGGCCGATCTCGTCTTCCAGTTGCCGCACCATCTTGCTGATGGTGGATTGCGTGACGAACAGGGACGTCGCCGCCTGGGTGAAGCTTTTCAGGCGAACGGTTTCAACGAAGTAGCGCAACGCGCGGATGTCAATGGGCATCGGGCACTTCCTTTTCCATGAAAAAAGCGAATGTGATTTGAAATTTTAAATCATGTGAGGAATGTGCGCCAGTTGGCTACACTTCGGGCCTACGCTCTTTCCAATGGATATTCGCGTCATGGCTAGCTGGCCCAGCGCACGACAGTGGCTCTTTTCACTGAAGGCGTTTGCCGCCTCGATGCTAGCGCTCTATATCGCGCTTGCGCTGGGTTTGCCCCGCCCGTACTGGGCCATGGCAACCGTCTATTTTGTTTCTCACCCGCTGACCGGCGCGACCCGCTCCAAGGCCGCTTATCGCGTGGCGGGCACGGTCCTGGGCGCGACGGCCGCGGTGGTCACGGTGCCGTTGCTGGTCAACGCGCCGGTGTTGCTGATGGCCGCGATCGCCCTGTGGACAGGGGGCTTGCTCTATTTCTCGCTGCTGCAGCGCACGCCGCGCAGCTATGTCTTCCTGCTGGCCGCCTATACGTTGCCGATCGTGGCGCTGCCGGCGGTCAGCGAGCCTGCGCAAGTCTTCGACATTGCCGTGGCGCGCATCGAGGAGATCGTCATCGGCATCCTGTGCGCCGGCATGGTGGGCTCCATCGTCTTCCCGGCCAAGGTGGCGCCCGCGCTGCGCGCCCGTTCCGCCACCTGGCTGGCCGACGCGGCACTGTGGGCCACCGACATGTTGTCCGCCGATCCTGATGCCAATGCCACGCGCCACGGCAGCCGCCACCGGCTGGCCGCCGACATCCTCGCGCTGGACCAGCTCATCACCCAGCTCTCCTACGACACGGAAAGCGCGCACACGCTGCGCCACGCGCGCGCCTTGCGCGAGCGGATGACGATGCTGCTGCCCGTGCTGTCCTCGCTGGCCGGCGTGCTGCAGGCACTGCGGCGCCACGCCGAGGGCATACCGGATAGCCTGGCGCGCCATATGGCCGCCATGTCTGCATGGATTCGCGCGGGCTTCGACGGCCCCGCGCCCGCGCTGGAGCCGGAAGCGCTCCCGTGGGCGGACTACGCGCGCGCGCCGGGCTGGCATGGCGGGCTGGTTGCCACCGCCAACGATCAGCTGCGCACGTTGGCCGCGCTGTGCGAAGACTGCCAGGCCCTGCAGCATGGCATTGGCGACCAGGCGGCCAGCGCCGCCGCGCCATCCGTGCGCGCGCCTGGGCGCGGCGCCGAGCGCGCCGACCGGGCGCATCACCACGATCACGCCATGCTGCTGTTCTATGCCTGCTCCACCAGCCTGGCAGTGTTCTGCGCGGGCATGCTGTGGATCGCCTCCGGATGGGAGGACGGCGCGGGATCGGTCGCGGTGGCGTCCATCGCCTGCTGCTTCTTTGCCACCATCGAGGAGCCCCGGCCGGTTGCGCATTCGTTCTTGCGCTGGAGCGGATTCTGCTTCGCCGTATCGTCGTTCTACCTGTTCCTGGTGGTGCCGAACGCGCACAACTTCGAAACCCTGGTGGGCATGCTGGCGTTGCCCTACATGGGCATCGGCATGCTGATATCGCGGCCCGGCTTCAACCTGATCGCCATGCTGCTGTCGGTCAATACGGCGTCGTTCGCCAATGTGCAGAGCGTCTACGACACGAATTTCCTGACCACCTTCAACGGCAGCCTGGCCAGCATCGGCGGCATGCTGTTCGCGCCTTTGTGGGCCATGGCGACGCGGCCGTTCGGCGCGCGCGTGGCGGCGCACCGGCTGATCCGCGCGAGCTGGAAGGACCTGGCGCAAGCCGCCACGCGGCGCGAGCCGGGCGAGCACGCCCGCTTAGGCGGGCGCATGCTGGACCGGCTCAGCCAGCTGGTGCCGAGGCTTGCGGCCAGCGACGACAAGATGGCTTCGGATGGCTTTGCCGAGCTGCAGGTCGGGTTTGGCGCGCTGGCGCTGCAGCGCAGCTTGCCTGGGCAGAGCCCGGCCGCGCGCCGCGCCGTGGCCAGGGTGCTCAACGCGGTTGCCTTGCATTTCCGTGCGCGCCTGAAGGCCGGCCACGCGATGGCGCCGCCGGATGCGCTATCCGAGCGGATCGACAAGGCGCTGCGCGAGGTGGCCATGCAAGGCGGCGCATCGCAAAGTCCCGGCGAGCATGCGTGCTGTGCACTGGGCGCGCTGATTGCGTTGCGGGTCACGCTGTACCCAACGCAGACGCAGACCCTGCCGCAAGCCGCGGCGCCGCAGGTGCAGCCCTTGCGGGCCGTGCCTCTCCCGTTACGCGCGGAGCCCCGATGCTAAGCGCGGAAATCGATCTCTACGGCGTCTTCGTGCCCGGCTTGCTGGCGTTGATGCTCCTTACCTTCGTCATCACCGCCTGCATGCGCGCGGCCCTTGCGCGCGCAGGCTTTTACCGGCTGGTCTGGCACCGGTCGCTTTTCAATCTAGCCCTTTACGTCATCGTGCTGGGTGGCGTGGCCGCCATGGCCCGCTGGCTGCAATCATGAAATTCAAGTTCCGTTTGCTGGTCCCCGTGATGTTGACCCTGCTGGCCACCGTGGCCGCGCTCTTTGTCGGCAAGCATCTGTGGGATTACTACACCGTGGCGCCATGGACGCGCGACGGCCACGTGCGGGCCGACGTGGTGCAGGTCGCGCCGGATGTCTCGGGGCTGGTGACGCAGATACTCGTCAAGGACAACCAGCGCGTGCGGCGCGGGCAGGTGCTGTTCGTGATCGACCAGGACCGCTACCAACTGGCGCTTCAGCAGGCCATAGCGAGTGCCGCCGCGCAGCGCGCCACGCTGGCGCAGGCGCGCCGGGAGGCCGCCCGCAGCCACGCCTTGTCCGAGGTGGTTGCCACCGAGGTGGTGGAAGAAGGGCAGGCGCGCGTGCAGCAGGGCGAGGCGGCGCTGGCGCAGGCGGAGGCGGCGGTCGCGCTGGCCAGGCTCAACCTCGCCCGCACCCGGGTGGCCAGCCCCGTGGATGGCTTTCTCAACGACCGCCTGCCGCGCCTGGGCGACTATGTGGCTTTGGGCCGGCCGGTGCTGTCGATGGTCGACCTGAACTCGTTCTACGTCGAAGGCTATTTCGAAGAAACCAAGCTGGGGGGCATCCGCATTGGCAACCCGGTCTCCGTGCGCATCATGGGCGAGCGCACGATCCTGCACGGCCACGTGCAGAGCATCGCCGCCGGCATCGAGGACCGCGACCGCAGCAATGGCAGCAACCTGTTGCCCAATGTGAACCCCACGTTCAACTGGGTGCGGCTGGCGCAGCGTGTGCCGGTGCGCATCGCGCTGGACGACGTGCCGGCGGATGTGCGGCTGGTGTCGGGCCGCACGGCGACGGTATCCGTGGCGCAGGCGCGCAAGACCATCGCCGTGCTGCGCGACGAGACCACGCAGGAGCGCACGCAATGAGCAAGCTCGGCCTTGCCCTGCTGCCAGCCTTGGTCCCGTTGCTGTTCGCCTGCACCACCGTGGGCCCTGACTATCACGTGCCGGAGCAGGCGGCCGTGCGCGCGCCCGAGGCTAACGGTCCCTTGCTCGGCACGGACGGCCCGGCCGTCTCGGTGGCGCCGGTCCCGGACGACTGGTGGCGCCTGTACGACGACCCCAAGCTCGACGCACTGGTGCAGCAGGCGCTCAGCGCCAATACCAGCTTGCGCGTGGCCGCCGCCAACCTGCGCCGGGCCGTGGCGATCTATCACGAGGTGGAAGCGGAGAACCTGCCGCAGGCGGCCTTCTCCGCCAAGGCCGAACGCGCGCAGATCGCGGGCGAGAGCTTCCTGCTCAAGGAGAAGGTGCCGGTCTTCAACCTGGGCGACGTCGGCTTCTCGGTGTCGTACCTGGTGGACTTCTTCGGCAAGCTGGCCCGCGCCGACGAGGCCGCGCTGGCTAGTGCCCAGGCCAGCCAGGCCGCGCTGGACATGGCGCGCGTGAGCGTGGTCGCGCAAACCGTGCGGGCCTATGTGCAGGGTTGCGCCGCCACGCATGAGCTGGCGGTGGCGCAGGAGCAGCTTGCGCTGCAAACGCGCGGCGTGGAGATTGCCGCCAAGATGGTGGCCGCCGGCCGTGGCCAGCCTGCCGACATGCTGCGCGCCCGCGCGCAGGCCGAGACCCTGCGCGCGGCATTGCCGCGCTTCAAGGCGGAGAAGGAGGGCGCGGCCTACCGGCTCGCCGTCATGCTGGGCCAGCCGCCGGCAGCGTTGCCGCAAGCCGTATCCGAGTGTCTTGAGGAGCCGACGCTGCGCCAGGCGATGCCTGTCGGCGACGGTGCCGCGCTGCTCAAGCGCCGCCCCGATATCCGCCAGGCGGAGCGCGAGCTGGCGGTGGCCACGGCGAAGATCGGCGTGGCCACCGCCGATCTCTACCCCTCGGTCCGCATCGGGGCATCGGCCGGCCTGAGCGGCATCCTGAGCGATCTCGGCACCGGCCCGACCGCGCATTGGGGCATGGGCCCGCTGATCACCTGGAACCTGCCCACCAATGGCGTGCGCCCGCGCATCCACGGCATGGAAGCTGGCGCGGACGCGGCACTCGCCCGCTTCGACGGCGTGGTGCTCAAGGCGCTGGAGGAGACCCAGAGTGCGCTCAGCACCTACACGCGCGAGCTGGAGCGCAACCAGTCCTTGCGCGTGGCGCGCGACGACGCCAAAGAGGTCGCCCGCCAGCACCGGCTGCTGTACCAGTCCGGCCGCGTACCGTATTTGTCCAGCCTGGATGCCGACCGCACGCTGGCCGGGGCCGAGGCGGCACTGGCGGCGTCGGACAGCCAGGTGGCCCTCAACCAGATCAACCTGTTCCTGGCGCTGGGAGGCGGCTGGCAGAACAGCCCGAAGGTGGCAGAGCGCAGGATGAGCGAGGCACACTGAGTGGCTGCGGCCCTATCCCTATCCCTATCCCTATCCCTTGCCGCGTGCGCGCTTAGCCTTGGTGCCGGTGACATGCCGGACCGATTCGATAAAGCGCTGCACGCGTGGCGAGTGGCGCGCCGCCGAATACACGAACTCGATATCGACCCCATCGGTCAGGTCGGCCAGCGCGATGAAGGCGATGGTGGGCGGCGTGTGCAGCTGTGAGCTGGCGGGCACCAGCGCGCAGCCCATGCCGGCGGCGACCAGTCCCAGGATGGTTGGCGTGTCGGTGCCGATCTGGACGATATGCGGCGTGAACCCGGCCTTGGCGCACGCCGCAATCAGCAGGCTGTGCTGCGCGCTTGACTTCTCGCGGTTGAACCACACAAAGCGTTCGCCGGCGATGTCGGCCAGCCGCCGCGCGCGCTTTGCCGGCGCGACATGCTGCGCCGGCACGGCTAGCACAAAGCGCTCCCGGTACAGCGCGATGCCGCTCAGGCTGGCATCGTCCGGCGTGCGCCAGGCCATGATGCCGCCGTCCAGCTCTTCGCCGCGGATAGCCTGTGCCTGCTGCAACGACAACAGCGGCTCGATGCAGAGCAGGATGTCCGGGTTGTGCTCCCGGAAGTGCGCAAGGATCGCCAGCGTTACCGGCGAGGCCAGGTAGCTGGGCATGATGCCGAGCGAAAACGAGCCGGTCTGGCCCTGTGCAATGCGATAGGCCCGGTCGCGTGCCTGTTCCAGCTGTAGCAGCGACTGCTTCGCGTCGTGCAGCAGGCTGGTGCCGGCATCGGTGAGTTGCACGCCCTTGGCATGCCGCTCGAACAATGGTGCGCCGATCGTCGCCTCCAGATCCTGGATCTGCCGCGACAAGGCCGGCTGCGTGATGTTCAGCGCCCGGGATGCCGCAAGGATGCTGCCTTCTTCCGCGACGGCGATGAAGTAGCGCAAGTGCCGCGTTTCGATGTTTCGCATGCTCTGCCGGTTGCCTCTGAATGTTGCTATGCGCTGGAAGTATAGCTTTCAGGCTTGATAGGCATTTGACCGCATAGGCGGCAGGCTTCTACCATTCAAGGTTCTTCATGCCAGAACCAAGAAGCGCCGCTATGCCCCATGCTGACAACGCCCTGCCCGTGAGCCTGCACATCGTCACCCCGCTACTGCGATCCACGTCCTACTCGGCACGGTTGGGGCGATCGGTGTGGTTCAAGATGGAGGCGCTGCAGCCCCCGGGCTCGTTCAAGGCGCGCGGCATCGGCCATGCATGCCAGACCTACAAGGAGTGGGGCGCAAAACGCTTCGTGTGCTCCTCGGGCGGTAATGCCGGCATTGCCGTCGCCTACAGCGGGCGGCTGCTTGGCGTGCCGGTGACCGTTGTCGTGCCCGAGACCACCTCTGCCGCGGCGCGCGAGCGTATCGCGGCGGAAGGCGCCGAACTGGTGGTGCACGGACGCGCATGGAGCGAGGCCAACGATCATGCGCTCTCGCTGATGCGCCCGGAGTACGCGTTTATCCACCCCTTTGACGATCCCCTGCTGTGGGAAGGCCACGCGACGATGATCGACGAGGTGGCCGCCGCAGGCGTCAAGCCGGGCGCGGTGGTGCTATCGGTAGGCGGTGGCGGCTTGCTTTGCGGCGTGCTGGCCGGGCTGGAGCGCAATGGCTGGCACGATGTGCCCGTCATCGCGGCCGAGACCGTTGGTGCGGATGCCTACGCTGCCTCGCTGGCGGCCGGCGCGCAGGTCGAGCTGCCCGCCATCACCAGCATCGCGACCTCGCTGGGTGCCAAGAGCCCTTGCGCCAAAGCGCTCGAGTGGGCAAAGCTGCATCCGATCGTCAGCGAGGTGGTCACCGACAAGGAAGCGGTGGGCGCGTGCCTGCGCTTTTTGGCCGAGCACCGGATCGTGGTGGAGCCCGCATGCGGCGCTGCGCTGGCCGCGCTGGAGCGCAAGCCTGCAGCGGTGACAGCGGCGAGCGACGTGCTGGTCATCGTCTGCGGCGGGGCGGGTGCCACGGCCGAACAACTGCAGGCCTGGGATCGCGCCGCCTGACCGAAGCCTGGTGTATGGCGCCCTGGCGCCTTAGATGCCATTTCAAAAGGATTCTGGCGTCGTTGCGCGGGCCGACCCCGAGTTCATCAATCGTTCATGCGCGGCTCGCGCGGTTTTCTGTTGTGAAAAATTCGACTGGAAGTGAGACGTTTAATTCATCCCAGGAATGATCTGCCGTGGCTACACTGTGTGCTTGTACCGCGCTGCTCAATGCATCGAACGCAGTGAATACGCGGTGCAGATCAAAAGGCGAAACAGACGACATGCGGGACGCAAGAATCCGCCTATCCCGCTCCACACCCAGTGGAAAGTGCCGCCCAATCTGGAATTTAGCAGCAATCATGAATAAGAAGCGCTTCACGACCCTTGTTTCCGCAGCCGCCTTCGGCGTCTGCTTCCTGGCCGCAACGCAAGCCGGTGCAACGGGTCCGAAAGATAGCACCAACGCCGGCGACAAGTACGGCTACACACTCCACAACGGCAAGCGCGACCCCTTCACCGACGGTGCCCGCGTTGGCGACCGCCGCGACCCCTTCACCGATGGCGCTCGCGTTGGCGACCGTCGCGATTCGTTCACGGACGGCGCGCACGGCAGCGCAGCCGCGGCACTGGACCTCGCCGGGCGCGACCTGAGCGGTGTGTCGGCCCCGCCGGCGCATGGCGCGGCGGACAACCGCCAGGCCAGCGCCTGATACAGCGCTGCCGGTCCGGCCCTGGGACCCCTCCACCCACGGCCGGACCGGCAAGTCTCAAGATCCTCCACGCAATGTCAATGCCATTGCCAATTCTGTCTCAAGACAAATCATGAAAACCATCGTGCTGGCGCTGATGAGCGTCACGGCCCTCGCTGCCTCGCTGCCCGCCTTTGCCGGTCCCGACTGGACCGTTATCGAACGCGCGCGCGCCCAGAAGCAGGCGCAGGCAAAGCAGCAGGCGCAGACGCCCTGCGCACTGAAGTCCAACCAGGCAACGGCCACGTCCGGCGCCGACGGCAAGCAAGGCTGAGCTTTACGTTGTCGCTCGCCTGCGGGCCGGCGTCGCACGGTGTTCATCGGAACACCAGCGTCCGGCCCCCGCATCCATGGCATGGTCCACGCGTGACACTTCCTGCTCGATGATGGGCCCCTCGTCCAGTTCCGCCGTGACGTAGTGCGCGGTGGCGCCGATCAGCATCACGCCTTGGCCCTCGCGCTGGTCGGGTCGTAGGGCGCGCGCAGGTGCACGGTGGCGGGCAGCAGAGCGCCGGCCAGGTCGAGGTGATACGTGCCTTCGGCAATCCACTCGGCATTGGCCGCGCCATCGTCGCGCTGCAAGAGCGCCATGCCCACCGGGCAACCCAGCGTATGCCCGAAGGCCGCCGAGGTGACAAAGCCCGCCGGGCGCACCCCGCCATCCGGGCCGGTGCGCAGCACGGCTTCGCCGCCCCACAGCATGGCCTGGCCGGCGCCGTCGAGCGTCACCACGGCCACGCGGCGCTTCACCTGCGCCGCGCCGCCGGCCGCGCGCAGCTTCAGCAGTGCCTCGCGGCCACGGAACGGGATTGGCTTGTCGAGCTTGCAGGCAAAGGACAGCCCCGCCTCGAAGGGGTTGATGTCGGTGGTCAGCTCGCGGCTCCAGGCGCGGTAGCCTTTTTCGATGCGCAGGGATTCAATGGCGTAGTAGCCGGCGTTGGCCAGGCCAAGGGGTTTGCCCGCGGCCTGGAGCGTCTCGTAGACGCCCACCGCAAACTCCACCGGCACGTAGAGTTCCCAGCCGAGTTCGCCCACATAGGTCAGGCGCGTGGCCCGCACGGTGGCGTAGCCCAGGTCGATCTCGCGCGAGCTGCCGAACGGGAAGGCTTCGTTGGAGAAATCCGCGCGCGACACGCTCTGCAGCAACGCGCGCGAGCACGGGCCCATCACCGCCAGCACGCTGTACTGGCCGGTGACATCGACGATGGCGCAGCGCTGGTCGGCGGGGATCAACCGCTCGATGTAGTTGAAGTCGCGCGTGGTCTGCGCCGAGCCGGTCACCAGCAGGTACTGGTCGTGTGCCAGCCGGGTCACGGTCAGGTCCGACTCATAGGTGCCGCGCTCGTTGAGCATCGCGGTGTACACGGTCTGGCCGGCGGGCACGGCCACGTCGTTGCTCATCAGTTGCTGCAGCACGGCCTCGGCATCGGCGCCCTTGACGATGTACTTGGAGAAAGAGCTCATGTCGAACAGCGCCACGCCCTCGCGGCAGGCGCGATGTTCGGCGCCGCTCCACGGCAGCCAGTTCTGCTGCCCGAAGGAGTACGCGATCTCCGGCGTCTCGCCGGCGGGCGCAAAGAAGTTCGGCCGCTCCCAGCCCATCTTGCTGCCGAAGTTGGCGCGGGCGTCGCGCAGGTGCGCATACAGCGCAGAGCGGCGGAAGGGCCGCGCGGTATCCAGCTCGCGGTTGGGCCAGGGCATGGCGTAGTGCAGGCCCAGGGTCTCCTTGACGCGGTCGTGCAGCCAGCTTTGGTTGCCGTTGAAGCCGGCAAAGCGGCGGATATCGACCGGCCACAGATCCATGGTGGGCTCGCCCGCGACGATCCATTCGGCCAGCGCCATGCCCGCACCGCCGGCGGAGGCGATGCCCATGGAGTTGAAGCCCGCGCCCACGTAGAAGTTACGCAGCTCGGGCGCCTCGCCCAGGATGAAGTTGTTGTCGGGCGTAAAGGATTCCGGGCCGTTGTAGAACTGCTTGACCTGCGCCGTTTCCAGCGCCGGCACGCGTTGCAGCGCGTGGTGCATCAGGATCTCGAACTGGTCCCAGTCGTCGGGCAGCAACTGGAACTCGAACGGCTCCGGAATGCCTTGCATGCCCCAGGGCTTGGCGTTGGGCTCGAAGCCGCCCATGACCAGCCCGCCCACTTCCTCTTTGAAGTAGATAAAGCCGTCCGGGTCGCGCATCACCGGCAGGTCGGGATGCACGCCGGCGATGCGCTCGGTGACGATGTAGTAGTGCTCGGCCGAATGCAGCGGCACCGTCACGCCACACAGCTGGCCCACCTGCCTGGCCCACTGGCCCGCGCAATTGACCACGATCTCAGCGCCGATGGTGCCGCGGGCGCCGTCCTTGTCCTGCCAGCTGACGCCGCTGGCGCGGCCATCCCGGGTATGAATGGCGGTGACCTTGGTGTCCTGCACGATCAGCGCCCCCCGGGTGCGCGCGCCGCGCGCCAGCGCCTGGGTGAGGTCGGTGGGATTGGCCTTGCCATCGCCCGGCAGCCATACCGCGCCTTGCAGGTCGTCGGTGCGCATCACCGGCCATAGCTCGCCCGCCTCGCGCGCCGAGATGACCTGGCAGTCCACGCCGTAGGCGCGTGCCACGGCCGCGGTGCGCTTGAGCTGCGTCATGCGCTCGGCGGCGCGCGCCACCGACAACGAGCCGCACTGCTTCCAGCCGGTGCCCAGCCCGGTTTCGGCCTCCAGCTCGCTGTACAGGCGCGTGGAGTAGCGGATCAGCTTGGTCATGCTCTCCTGCGCGCGCAACTGCCCCACCAGCCCGGCCGCGTGCCAGGTGGTGCCGCACGAGAGCTGGCCCTGCTCGAGCAGGACGACGTCGTTCCAGCCCAGCTTGGTGAGGTGATAGGCCACGCTGCAGCCAATGATGCCGCCGCCGACGATGACGACGCGGGCGTGCTCGGGAACGGGGCGGCGGGGAGAGGCAGACATGGAGGCACCTGTGTAAAAAGCGCGCCGGAGGGCGCTGGGATTGTCTTGCCACAGTTTGCCAACAAAAAACACAATATGCAACATAACGAGCAATGAAAAAGCCACGCCGACGTGACTGGCGTGGCTTCCAGCATCAGTCTGATGCAGCGCGGTTCAGGACTCCATGACAATGACCATCCACAACAAGCCGAAGCGGTCGGCCGTCATGCCAAAGCGTGGCGAGTAGAAGGTCTTGCCCAGCGGCATCATCACCTGGCCGCCCTCGGCCAGGGCATTGAACACGCGGTCGGCGCTGGCTACGTCGGGCACGGTCACGGACAGCGAGAAGCCCTGGAAATCGGGCTTGCCCGTGCACCGGCCATCGGACATCATCACCGTGGTTTCGCCGATGCGCATGGACATGTGCATGATCTTTTCTTCGGTGCCGGCCGCGGGCGCGCAAGCGCCTTCGGGCGGGGAAGACTCCGGCGCAGGCGCCTCCTTGAAGCGCATCATCATGACCACCTCGGCGCCTACGGCGCGCTTGTAGAACTCAGCCGCTTCCTCGCAACGGCCTTCAAAGAACAGATAGGGTTGGACTAGCATCTTGTCTCCTTTCCACTTCCAGGGTTGAAACGCGTCAGGGGTTGAAACTCACCGGCATCGATGCGTGCTCATGCACCACCAGCCATCGGCCAGCGATCTTGCGAAAACAAACGGTGGCGCGCCTCCGGGCTGCGCAAGTGCACGGGCGGCGCCACATCGAAGATGACCACGTCTTCAGCATAGTTGCGCATCATGACAACGCCGTCTTTCGCGCGCATGGCGCTGACCCGGGTGTCGACCAGGGCACGCACTTCGGCTTCGCTGCCAGGGTGCGACGCGGGCTGGGAGGGCAGGGAGGTGTTCACCATCTTTGCTCCTTGAGCCAAGGGGGGCGCGGTGTCGTGGCGCCGATTCGCTCAATCATGTGTACACTGTCCACTACAATAGTAAAGAAAATGGACGCTGTCCACATGGTGAGGAAATGACCGGCGCAAAGCGCTCTTCAAGCATCCGGCGCACCGCGCGCACCGCGCGCACCGCGCGCATCGCGAGTTCAACGGATTCGGCCGACGCCGGCGGCACTGCCGTTCCCGCCGTTCCCGAGGATGCGGCGGTAGCCACCCCCCCTGCCATCCCAACGCCCCGCAGCACCTACCGGCATGGCGACCTGCGCCGCGCGTTGCTCGACGCCGGCATCGAACTGGCGCGTGATGGGGGCCCGGATGCCGTCGTGCTGCGCGAGGCCACCCGGCGCGCCGGGGTCGTGCCCAACGCCGCCTACCGGCACTTCGCCAGTCGCCAGGACCTGTTGCAAGCGGTGCGTGCCGCCGCGCTTGCGGCGCTGGCGCAAGCCATCGAGGCGGAGCTTGCCGCGCTGGACGAGAGCGCGCCGCCCGCGGACTTCGCCCGCGCCAGCCTGCGCGCGGTCGGCACCGGCTACATGCAGTTCGCGCTCGCCGAGCCTGGCCTGTTCCGCACGGCATTCTCGGTGCCGGACGAACTGGAAGGCGTGCCGGTCCCTGACAAGGCGGGCGACAGCGGCCTCAATCCCTACCAACTGCTCGGCGCGGCGCTGGACCGGATGATGGAGGCCGGCGTGCTGTCCACGGCGCGCCGTCCCGGCGCCGAATACCTCGCGTGGTCCGCCGTGCATGGCTTATCGATGCTGGTCATCGACGGGCCGCTGCGCATGGTGGCGATGTCGCCAGGGCAGGCACACCAGATCGGGCAGCGGTTGCTGGATATGGTGGAGAAGGGGCTGCAGGCGGCCGATGAGCGGTGACCGGTAACCGGTAACCGGTAACGCGCGCTGGGATTACCTCGCGCATTGGCGCCGCCTTTCCGTTACCAAGCGCTAAGAAGCCCTAACAAAATGCGCATCAAGGTGTTAACTTCAAATATCTTTTGTTAGCCTTTGCGTTGTTTCGCGCGCGCAAAGGACGTGGCCAAAGCAATACTTGACGACGGACCGTGGGCGCTTATCCAGCCACCGCTATCGCCGGCTTGTCAGGGATGGAAGGGGAGCGTCGCATGAGTCCTGACAGTGGGGAACAGAAAGGGGAGCAGAAAGCTGTGGCCCTTGCACTGCAGGGCGGTGGCATGCATGGCGCGTTTACATGGGGGGTCCTCGACCGGCTGCTCGAGGACGGGCGGCTCGGCATCGAGGGCGTCAGCGCGACGAGTGCGGGCGCCATGAATGCCGCCGTGCTGGCTTATGGGCTGTTGCAGGGCGGGCGCGACGGCGCGCGCCAGGCGCTGCACGACTTCTGGCTCGCCATCGCCCAATCGGCGCAAAGATACAGCCCGCTGCGCTGGGTGCCGTGGATCAAGGGAACCCATACCCTGGGCCTGGACCATTCTCCGCTGTATGCGATGGCCGACATCGTTCTGCGTCTCCTGTCGCCATACCAGTTCAATCCCAACAACATGAATCCGCTGCGGGATGTGTTGGCCAAGCAGGTAGATTTCGAGGCGTTACGCCAGCGCTGCCCCATTCATCTTTACCTGTGCGCGACCAATATCGAGACCGGAAGGATACGCATCTTTTCAGGCCACGACCTGTGCATCGACGCGGTACTGGCGTCAGCCTGCGTGCCAACGCTGTTCCAGGCAGTGGCCATCGATGGCCAGCACTATTGGGACGGCGGCTATGTGGGCAACCCGGCGATTTTCCCGTTGATTTATCACTGCAATACCCACGATGTCGTGATTGTGCACATCAATCCGATCGTGCGCCGTGGGGTGCCGACCACGGCCGCGGACATCCTCAATCGCGTCAGCGAAGTCAGCTTCAACTCATCCCTCATCCGAGAGATGCGCGCCATCGCATTCGTGACTTCGCTGATCCAGCAAGGCAAGGTCGACCGCAGTGAAATGAAGGAGATGATGATCCACTCGATCCGGTCCGATGAGACGATGGCCGCGCTGGGCGTGTCGAGCAAGTACAACGCCGACTGGGCCTTCCTTTGTTCGCTGCGTGACAAGGGAAGGACTGAGGCCGGGACGTGGCTGGAGGCGCACTACGACCACATTGGCCAGCGTTCGACCGTTGACATCAGAGGGGAATTTCTTTGAAGGAAGACGAGGCCCCGGATGCCGCCGGCTGCGCAAGCCGCCACGCCAGGTTGCGGCGTGCGCGCGCTTCATAGCGGGCATGGAACAGATCGGTCTGATAGATGCGAGGCAGATCGAGCAGGGCGCCCAGGAACGCCCGCTCGGCGCAATCATAGGCAACCTCACCCAGGTCAGGACGCTCGGCCCGTAAGTGCGCGCCGTTCTGGCGAAAGCGCGCGCGGGCACAACCCAGCACGGCAAGGTCGATGTCGGCGGTAAATTGGCCCGCCAGATCCGTGGCCATGCCAGCATGCGAGGTGCACAGGATCATCCCGGCGATGCGTTCCGTTGCGGCTATCCGGCCTCGGGCCCAGTAGCGGAGCCACTCAACGCTGCGTTGCTCGTTGTCGTGCGCCCCGGGAATATAGATGACGTCGTGACACCAGAGCGCCAGCTCGACGGCGTCAGTATCGGGAATCGCGCTGCGCGCCCAGTCCAGATCGCGCAGGCAGCGGCGAACATGGTGGAGCGTGTGATAGTGCCGTGCCGGCTCGGCATAGCAGCGGGCAAGATCCGCATAGGCCTGGACAGCCTGCGTGCCGCCTGAACGCGACCACAGTGCCAGGAAGCGGGTTTGCATCTGGGTCATTCGGGAGAAGGCACCGGGGTCGTGCCAATTTGCCGCGTCAGATCATCCAGCAGGGTTTTGGCCTCTTGCCAGTCGGCGGTATCGGCGCCCTCGCGGATGCTGCCATGGATCGCCGCCAGCGCATCGCGCGCCGCGTTCAGCTTTCCTTGTTGGCGCCATAGGACGGCCAGGCTCAGCACGGCCTGCAGTTCCAGTGACCTGGCACCTTGGGCGCGGGCGACCGCGATCGCTTTCTGAAAGCATGCTTCAGCTTCATCGCTGCCGGTGGTCGGGAAGGGCGCCAGGCTTGACTGCCGGAGTATCAGTTCTCCCTTGAGGCGATACAGCGTCGCTTCGTCAAGCCGCTCTCCCGTCTCTTCCGCCAAGGCTTGCGCCTCGGCCAGCGCATCCAGTCCGGCCTGGATTTGCCCCGCCCGTCCGTAGGCATGCGCGAGCAGGGCCAGGAGATTGGGTTGTCCCAGCGCTGCGCCGGTCTCCTGATAGGCGGCCAGGCCCCGCTGTATCTGGGCTATCCCCTGCGCATGATGCCCTTGTTCGGCCAGCACCCAGCCTAGCAGGACGGTGCCCCACGCCAGATAGATCGGGAATCCCTGCTCGCACGAGACCGCGATGGCGGCCTCGGCGTACTCTCGGGTCAGTTGCACCTCCCTGCGGCACAGGTGCACTTCAGCTGCGAAGACAAGGCAAAGTGCGAGGTTAAAGGCGTCGGGGCGCGTCCTGGCCATCGCCAGGGCCTCCTGGCTGCGCGTGCGGGCCTGATCCGGCATGCCGAGGTACCACAGGACCCAGCCCAATGTGCTCATGGCGTGGACGGCCGGATCGCGCCCGTATCCCATGAGAAAGTCATACACCGGCGGGTCCGGGCGCTGCAATGCCAGCACCTGTTCTATATGGTCGCGGGCCATGTCCAGCTTGCCAAGGCGGAACACCGTGGCGCCGATCGCGCGATGCGCCTCGGCAAGCTGCTTAGGCTTGTGCGTTTGCAGGGCGAGGCCAAGCAGCCGTTCCCCAAGTGGGTGTGCGATCTCGTATTGCGCACGCAGCTGATAAAACGCCCACAGTCCGAGCTGAGCCGAGAACGCGTATGGTGTTTGCCTCTCCTGCTCGCACAAGGCCAGCGCGCGCTTGTAGTTCGCCTCCACAGCCGGGGAGGCCTGACCGCGAGCAGCCATCAGGGCCGGGCCGAGGGTGAGCAGCAGCGTGAGTTCCTGGCGCGTGCGTTCGGCGTTATCCGGCATCCGCTTGAGCAGTTCGATGGCGGTGCTCAGGTGCCGGATCGCTTCAGCCTGGGCCGAACGCTGCAGGGCCTGCTGGCCGGCACAGTGAAGGTAGGCGACCGCCTTCGGGATATTGCCGCTATGGCTGTAATGGTGCGCGAGTTCGCTGCAGTAGTCCTTCAGCCGACCATGGAAGAGGGCCTCGATGGCCTGGGCCGTACTCTCATGCAACGCGCTGCGCCGCTCGCTAAGCAGCGAATTGCCGGCAACCTCCTGCGTCAGCGCGTGCTTGAAGGCGTACTCGATTTCCGGGAATGCGGGCCGCTCGTAAATGAAATCCGCCGCCTGCAGGTTGGCCAGAAGCGGGCGCAGCTTGTCTTCGGCCAGGCCGGTGACGTGCAGGATGAGACTTAATGGAAACTCCTTGCCGATCACGGCCAGGGTCTGCAGCAGGTCCTTCTGGGCGAGCGGGAGCCGGTCGATACGGGCCGCGAGCACGCCTTGGACGGTGGTGGGGATGTGCAGCAAGGCGGGCGCCTTCTCGATGCGGTAGCAGCCGGGCTGGCCGAGCAAGGCGGTCTCCTCGACCAGTGTCTGGACCACTTCCTCCATGAAAAACGGATTGCCTTCGGTCTTGTCCAGGATGAGTCGCTTCAGCGGCACCAGGCTGGGATCATCACCGAGCAGCGCGCAGAGCAGTCCCTGGGCTTCGGCCGGGCCCAATGGCTGCAGACTCAGCCGGGTGTAGTTGCCTTTGGCGCCCCAGTCATGGGAATACTCCGGGCGGTAATTGACCAGCAGGATGATCCTTGCCCCCGGCACATGGTCGATCAGCAGATTGAGGAAGGCCTCGGTTTCGCTGTCCAGCCATTGCAGATCCTCGAAAATGATCTCGAGGGGCTGATTCACGCTCTCGCGCACCAGCAGGCAGGCAATCGCTTCGAAGGTGCGCTGACGTCGGATCGAAGCGTCCATGGTCGGCAGTGCCGAGCCGGGTTCGATGCTCCCGAGCAGATAGAGCAAGTAGGGCAGATGGCGTTCCAGGGAACGCTCCAGCGTGAGCAGCCTGCCGGTCACCTTCTCGCGGCAGCTTCGGTCGCTGTCCTGCGCGGTGATCTGAAAGTAGTTTTTCAAAAGCTCGATCAACGGTAAATAGGCGAAGGCCTTGCCGTGCGAAACCGAGAAGGTCTCCAGCGCCAGGCAGTCTGCCTGCGATCGCGCCTTGAACTCGTGGAACAGCCGGGATTTTCCGACCCCGGCCTCGCCAACCACCGCAACGACCTGCCCTCGGCCCGCCTCGGCCAGCGCCAGCGCGTTGTGCAACTGTTCCAATTCGGCCTGGCGGCCCACAAACCTGGCCAGGCCGCGGTGCGCCGCGACTTGCAGGCGCGTGCGCATGGCGCCGAGGCCCATCACCTCATAGACCGCCAGCGCATCCCGGACGCCTTTGACATGTGTGGTGCCCAGGGCCTTGAACTCGAAATACCCCTCCGTCAGCTTATGGGTGGATTCGCTGACGAGGATGGATGCCGGCGTAGCGATACCTTCCATGCGCGAGGCGATGTGGATCGTGTGCCCGACCGGATCGTAGTCCGTATGCAAGTCATCCTTGCGAATCGAGCGCACCACGACCTCGCCCGTGTGGATGCCGATCCGGATCTGAAGCGGTATGCCTTGCTCCAGACGGACCCGGTCACTGTGCCGGCGCATCGCTTCCTGCATGCGCAGGGCTGCGTACAGGGCCCGCAGGGCATGGTCCTCGTGGGCAATGGGCGCGCCGAACAGCGCCAGGATGCCATCGCCCAGGAACTTGGCCACGTAGCCTTCGTAGTGGTGCACGGCCTCCATCATCAGCGTCACGACGGGGTCGATGAGGCGGCGCGTTTCCTCCGGGTCCAGGTCCTGGGTCAAGGCGGTTGAGCCCGCCATATCGGCGAAGAGAGCCGTGATGGTCTTGCGTTCACCTGCCGTCCCGCCCCTGGCCTCCATTGCCGCCTGCTCAGCCAGGATGCGCCCGGCCAGATGGGGTGGCGTGTAGTGGACAGGGGACGCGACTGATGGCCTGGAAGGCACGGGCGATGCTGATGGGGAATCCAGGAGCGCAACGCCACAGGCGCGGCAGAACCTGGCAATGGAGGTGGCCTCCTCGCCGCACTGCGGGCACATGCGCGCAAGCCGCGCCCCGCACGCCTCGCAGAAGTTGGCGCCTGCGAGGTTCGCGTAGCCGCAATTCGTGCAGCGCATATCGCCTCCTGACCGCCTTTGCCCACCCTGAATGATTAGACGCGTGATCGGCTCTTGTAGCAAGCCAGGCGTCCCGACGGATCCGCGTGCCTAAGCCCCCATCTCCACCCGCTGCGCCAGGAAATCCAGCAGCGCCCGCACCCGCGCCGGCAAGTGGCGGCCCTGGCCCAGGTACACCGCGTGCACCGCCTCCAGGTCGCCGGGGTTGAACGCTTCGAGCAGCGGCACCAGCCGCCCGGCGGCGATGTCCTCGCGGACCTGGAACACGGCCATCCTGGCCAGCCCCAGCCCGCCGACCACGATCCGCCGCAGCGCGTCGCCATTGCTGGTCATGGCATTGCCGAGCGGCGCCACCATGGTGGCTTGCCCGCCTTCGAGCATCGGCCAGCCTTCGATCGCGCGCGCGTAGCCTAGCTTCAGGCAGTTGTGCCCGGCCAGGTCGGCGGGCACGCGGGGCGTGCCGCAACGCGCCAGGTAGGCGGGCGCGCCCACCACCACCATGCGGGTCTCGCCCAGCTTGCGGGCCATCAGCTGCGAGCTCTTCAGCTCGCCGGCGCGGATCGCCACGTCAGTGCGCTCTTCCATCAGGTCGATGACCTGGTCGGTCAGCACGATATCGAGCTGGATGTCCGGATACAGCGCCAGGAACTCCGGCACCAGCGGCAGCAGGAAGTGATCGCCAAAGGGCACGTTGGCATTGATGCGCACGCGGCCGTGGGGCGCGGCGCTGGCGGCGGCACCGCGTTCGGCATCGTCCAGGTCGGCCAGCACGCGCACGGCGCGTTCGTAGAAGGCGCTGCCTTCCGCCGTGAGCTCGATGCGGCGCGTCGAGCGGTTGACCAGGCGAGCGCCGAGCCGGGCCTCCAGCCGCGCCACCAGCTTGCTTACGGCCGACGGCGTCATGCGCAAGGCGCGCGCGGCGGCGGAGAAACCGCCCAGCTCCACCACCCGCACGAACACTTCCATCTCGCCGGAGCGGTTGACTTCGAGCCTCGACATTGTGAATTCAATTCATAAATGTTGTTCGTGCGGGCAGTCTACCGCACCAATCTCCCCGTCCCCATACTTCGCTGCATGCTGCTCCGGCTTCCTGGACTTCCTTGACTTCCCGGATTGCATGTAACCCGTATCGCATACCGCTTCACATACTCCCTATGCCACTCGCTCTCTATGCCTTGACCGCCGGCGCCTTCGGCATCGGCGTCACAGAATTCATCATCATGGGCCTGCTGCTGGAGGTCGGGACCGACCTCGGCGTCTCCATCGCGGCGGCGGGCCTGCTGATTTCCGGCTATGCGCTTGGCGTGGTGGCCGGCGCGCCGGTCATGACCGCGCTGACCGCCCGCTGGCCGCGCAAGACGGCGCTGCTGGCCCTGATGGTGATCTTCACCATCGGCAACGCGGCCTGCGCGCTGGCGCCGAACTATACGTTGTTGATGGCCGCGCGGGTGCTCACCGCGCTGGCGCATGGCACGTTCTTTGGCGTGGGCTCGGTGGTTGCCACCGGGCTGGTTGCGCCGCACAAGCGCGCCTCGGCCATTGCCGTGATGTTCACCGGGCTGACGGTGGCGAGTGTGCTCGGAGTGCCGTTCGGCACCTGGCTCGGGCAGGCCTACGGCTGGCGCGCCAGCTTCTGGGCGGTGGCCGCCGTTGGCTTGCTGGCGGTGCTGGTGATTGCCTTGGCGGTGCCGGCCGAGCGCGAAGCACCGCAAGCCCCCGACCTGCGCCGCGACCTGCGCGCGCTGATGCGCCGGCCGGTACTGCTGGGGCTGCTGACCACGGTGCTGGGCTACGCCGGCGTGTTTGCGGTGTTCACGTATATCGCGCCGATCCTGACGCAGATCACCGGCTTTGCCGACAGCGCCGTCTCGCCCATCCTGCTGGTCTTCGGCGTGGGCCTGGTGGCCGGCAACCTGCTTGGCGGCAAGCTGGCGGACCGCCATCTGCAGGCCACCGTGCTTGGCAGCATGCTGGCGCTGGCCGTGGTGCTCGGGCTGATGAGTTTTGTCCTGCACAGCAAGGTGCTGTCCGTGATCTTCATCGGCCTGCTGGGCGTGGCCGCCTTCGCAACCGTGGCGCCGCTGCAGATGTGGGTGCTGGAGCGTGCCAGCGGTGCAGGGCAGAGCCTGGCGTCAAGCTTCAATATCGCCGCCTTCAACCTGGGCAACGCCATTGGGGCGTGGCTGGGCGGGGTGGTCATCACCCGCGGTCCGGGGCTTGGCGCGGTGACCCGGGTGGCGGCACTGGTGCCGGTAGCGGCCGTGGCCGTGGCGCTGCTGGCCATTCGGCTTGATCGTGGCACGCCGGCGGATGGTGGGGTCAAGCTGGCCTCGCCGCCTTTGCATTGATTTCGGCGCATTGCGTTGCGGTCGCGCGGGCGCTCGCATATGCTGGCGGCTATCCAGCTACGGGCCGCCGGCCATTCATTCGATGCAAACCGCTCTGATCGTGATTGACGTACAACGTGGCCTGTTCGACGATGCGCCACGCCCGGGCGATGCCGATGCCGTGCTCGGCCGCATCAACGGCCTCGCGGCACGGGCGCGCGCAGCGGGCGTGCCGGTGGTGTTCGTGCAGCACGAGCAGGCTGGCGGCGCGCTATCGTTCGGCTCGCCAGGCTGGGAGTTGGAGCGCACGCTGGTCGCAGCGGCCGACGACCACCGCGTGCGCAAGACCACGCCCGACTCTTTCCTGCATACCGAGCTCGCCGCGCTGCTGGACCGCCTGCGGGCGAAGCACCTGGTCATCTGCGGCTATGCCACCGAGTTCTGCGTGGACACCACCGTGCGCCGCGCCGCCGGGCTTGGCTATTCGATCACGCTCGCCGCCGACGCGCACACCACGCACGACAAGCCGCACGCCAGCGCCGAGCTGATCCGGCGCCACCACAACGCCACGCTGCCGGCCATCACCAGCTTCGGCCGGCCGATCCGGGCGCTGGCGTCGGAAGTCATCGGGTTTGGCGGCGGCGCGGCGGGCGGCTGAGGCAAGAGACAGAAAAAGAGAAGGCAGCATCGTCAAAGCAAAATCAACCCAGGACAACTACCCCACCATGATCACCTGCTACCTGCGTTATATCGTCGACGCCAACAAGCTCAAGGAGTTCGAGCACTACGGCAAGCTGTGGATTCCGCTGGTCGAGAAATTCGGCGGCCAGCATCATGGCTATTTCCTGCCGTCGGAAGGCGCCAACAACGTGGCGCTGGCCTTGTTCTCCTTCCCCACCCTTGCGCTGTACGAGGTGTATCGCAACCAGTCCTTCGACGATCCGGAGTGCCAGGCGGCGTTCCGCTACGCGCAGGAAACGCAATGCATCGTCAGCTACGAGCGTAGTTTCTTCCGGCCGGTGTTCGAGTAAGGCGGGTAAGGCGGGTAAGGCGGAGCAAACCAACGCATCGCGTGCGCCGCCGCGCTTTGCACCTTCACCGGGCCTTCACCGGGCCTTCACCGGGCCGTCAGCGCACCATCGCCTGCCCGATCAACTGCCCCAGCAGCTTCACCCCTTCCTCGATCCGCTCTTCCGCAATGGCCGTATAGCCCATGCGCAAGTGCGGCGACGGCGCATCGGTAGAAAAGAACACATCCCCCGGCTCGATGATGACGCCGTGCGTGAGCGCGATCGCGGCCAGCTTGCGGGCGTCGAGCCCGGGCGGGCCTTCCACCCAGAACGATGACGCGCCGGGCGAGTTGCGCGCGCGCGCCTGCGGCAGGTGGCGCGCCAGCATGTCGCGCAGGATCTCGGCGCGGCGCTGGAAGATGGGCGCCACGCGCCGCAGCAGCGCGTCGTGGTGGCCCAGCGAGATGAACAGCGCCGTGGCGCGCTGGTTGTTGGCGGGCGGATGGCGCAGCATGAAGCGGCGCAGCGCGCGCGCCTGGCGGATCACGGCGGCAGGGGCGACGATGTAGCCGAGCCGGATGCCGGGCACGAAGGATTTGGACAGGCTGCCCACGTAGATCACGCGGCCATCGCGGTCCAGGCTTTTCAGTGCGGGGATGGGCTGGGTCAGCGCGGGGTTCTCGGTGTCGTAGTCGTCCTCGATCAGCACCACGTCGTGGCGGCGGGCTTCGAGCAGCAGCGTCTCGCGCCGTTCCAGCGGCATGGTGACCGTGGTGGGGCACTGGTAGCTGGGCGTGATGAAGGCGTAGTCGCACTGGGCCAGCGCTTGGTCGGGGCACAGGCCGGACTCGTCCACCGCCAGCGGCACCACCTCGCGCGCGCGCATGCCGAAGATATGGCGCGCATCGTTATAGCCAGGCTCTTCCAGCCCGACCCGCGCGCCTTGCATCAGCAGGTCGGCCAGCAGGTAGAGCGCGTTTTGCGCGCCCATGGTGACCATGATCTCGTCGGGGTTGGCCCACACGCCCCGGCGCGGCAGGATGTGCTTTTGCAACTGCTCGATCAGCAGTGGATCGTCACGGTCGATCAGGTCCGACGCCCAGCCCCGGATCTCCAGCACGGCCAGCGCCATGCGCGAGCATTCGCGCCAGTCGGCAGTGGGAAACAGCGCGGGGTCGAACTGGCCGTAGATGAAGGGGTAGGGATAGTTTTGCCATTCGCTGGGTTTGACGATCGCACGTTTGCCGGTCATGTCCGGCAGTCGCGCGTCCCAGTCCGGGCCGCCTTCGCCTGCGTCCTCGGGCATGGCCGCGCTAATGGCCCGTGCCTGCGCCGAGCCGGGCCTGGCGGCGCTGGGCAACTGTTCCACCACGAAGTAGCCGCGCCGCGGCTTGGTCTCCAGGAAGCGTTCCTCGACCAGTTGCTGGAAAGCCAGGATCACCGTGTTGCGGGCGATGCCCAGCGTGGCCGCCAGTTCGCGGCTGGAGGGCAGGGCGCTGCCTTCCGGCAACTGCCGGGCGAGAATGGCCGACACCAGCTGCTGGCGCAACTGCGCCTGCAGGCTGACGCCGGAGTCGGAGGAAAGCTGCAGCAGCCGGTTCCAGAACGTGTTTGCCTTGCCTACGCTTGCCATGCCGCTCCCGTTGCTGTGGCCGATGCCGTGGACGCTGTTGTGGAGGTGCGCCGGGCCGTTGTCGTGTGCGGCAGATTATGGGCGAAGCCGCGCGCCGGGGAAATGCGGGTTGCCCGCAGTCCGGCGCCTCGGCCTCTCAGCGGCCGAGGATCCACCCCGCCAGGCTTTGCAGGTCTTCCTTGGAGAGCGCGGCATAGGCCGGCATTGGCACTTGCCCCCACTTGCCCGCGCCGCCCGCGCGGATGTTCTGCGCCACCAGCGTCGCGGCGCCCGGCTGGTTCGCGTACTTGGCCGCCACCTCTTTGAACGCTGGCCCCACCACCTTCTTGTCGACGGCGTGGCAGGCGGTGCAGCCATTGGCCGCGAGCAGGGCCTGGGGATCATGGCTGCCGGCAACCGTGGCAGGGGCGGCCGGCGCCGGCGCGCTGCCTTGCGCCGTGGCGTAGGCCGTGCGCTCCGCGCCATAGGTCTTGGTCAGGTAGTCGACCATGGCGGGAATGTCCTCATCCGCGAACGGCGCGCCGAAGGGCTTCTTCATCTTCTTGACCGTCGCCTCCCAGTAGCCGCGCGGCGACGATGGCGGTTGCGTCAGCACATACTGCGCGGAGTGGCAGGTCATGCAGTTCTGCTGCACCAGGCGATAGCCGGGCAGGTCGCTCGGCGTGTAGCGCGCGGTCTCCGGCGGCAGCGTGATTTCCAGTGCTTGCGCGGCGCTGGCCATGCTGGCAGCGCACAGGGCAAGGGCGAGTATCCCGGCGTGGCGGCGCAAGGGCTTGGCGAATTGCATGGCGGCCTCCTTCATGCTGCCACCACGCGCGTGGTTTCCACCACGTTGCGCATATAGCCGGCGGGGTTCCACAGCGCGGTGAGCGGCTGGCTCTGGCCGATACGGTTGCTGGCGCGCACCTTCAGTTCGTACTCGCCCTTCCTTGGCGGCGTGAAGGCCGCCGTCCATTCGCGGAAGGAGTAGCGGCCCAGGTCCTTGCCCAGTTGCGCCGCGCGCCAGGTGCGGCCGCCGTCCGTCGACACGGCCACCTCGTCAATGCCATGGCCGCCGTCGAAGGCGATGCCGCGCAGCACGGTCTGGCGCCCGGCCGGCACCCTGGCGCCATCGGCCACGCTGGTGATGAAAGAGCGCACGTTGAAGCGGTTGATCGGCACCGTGCGCGCGGGCGCCGTGCCGGGCGCCACGCAGGCGCAGGGATTGTCGGGGATGCGATAGGCCGCGTTCATCCAGAACCCATCGAACGGCTTGTCCAGCACCTGGATATCGGCCAGGTGCTTGACCCAGTAGGTGCCGTAGTAGCCCGGCACGATCAGGCGCAGCGGATAGCCGTTGAGCATGGGCAGGTCCGCGCCGTTCATGGCCCAGGCGAGCATGACCTCGCCGTCGAGCGCGTGGTCGATGGCCAGCGCTTTGACGAAGTCCGGGCCGCCTTCCAGCGGCGGGCGGTCCATGCCGTCAAAGCTCACCTGCATGGCGCCGGCCTGCACGCCGGCCTTGTCCAGCAGGGCTTTCAGGGGCACGCCGGTCCAGCGCGCATTGCCCATGGCACCGTTGCCGAGTTGCCCACCGTTGGCGCGCGGGGAGAAAAAGCCCCGGCTGTTGCCCGAGCACTGGTTGACCGCCACCAGGTCCACCGGGGTGGCCAGGCGCTTGATCTCGTCGAGAGAGAGTTCCAGCGGCGCGTTGACCTTGCCGCCCACGCGCAGCCGGTAGGTTTGCGGATCGATGCTGGTGGGGATGCCGCTCCAGTGGTAACGCACGAAGAAGGCATCGTTGGGCGTGATCGGGCCCTCGTTGAACACGCTGAATGGCGTCTCCAGCTGCGGCGGCCGGCTGGTCAGCAGGATCAGCGGGCGCTTCTGGGGGAAGGCCACCAGTTCGCGCTCGCCGTTCTCGAACGGCATCTCGATGCGCGCATCGGCGGCGGTGGCCGCCAGCGCTTGCAGCGCCGGGTGGGTCAGCGCGGCGCCGGCGCCCAGCGCGCCGAGCGAGCGCAGCACGCCGCGCCGGCCTGGCTGCGGGGGTACGGATTGTTGGCCTCGGCCCATGCCTGGCTCCTCGTCTTGAGTGGGGATAGCGGTTCCTGGGGGACCCCGCCTTTGCTCGCCTTCAACCTTCAACCTTCCCGGTTCAGATCACTTCATCCTTCATGTGATACCAGCGATACAGGAACCACTGCCCGAAGCGGCGGAACGGCGCGAACGCCTGCGCTTCCACCATCTCGCGCACATTCGGGAACGGCAGCGCCGAGCGGAAGATCGGCAGTTCCGGCCCCGCGCTCTTGCCCGCGATCAGCGCCGCCATGCGCTTGCCCGCCTGCGCGGAATACATCACGCCGTTGCCGCCGTAACCCATCGCGTAGTAGATGGTCTGGGCCGGGTCCGGCTGGAAGATGCGCGGCATCATGTCATGGCTCACATCGACCCAGCCCCACCAAGAATAGTCGATCTGGATGCCTTCGAGCGCAGGGAACTTGCGGTGCAGGTCGGCAATGAGCTTGTCCTTGTACTTATGCTGCGGCGCATCGTTGCCGGTGATGGCGCTGCGGCTGCCGATCTGCAGGCGGCCGTCCGGCATCAGGCGGTAGTAGTGCCGAAGGATGCGGGTATCGGTGATGACCTGCGTCGTGCGGAAATTGCACGCCTCGCGCTCCGTGGGCGTCAGCACCCGCGTGACGATGGAGTTCGACAGGATCGGGAACAGCCGGTTCTTGAGCTGCGCGTGCAGGCTCGGCGAGGTGTAGCCGCCGGTGGCCACGCCCACCGCGCGGGCGCGCACGATGCCGCCAGGCGTCCTGAGGTAATGCACGCCGCCGCGCGTCTCCCAGCTCAGCACCGGGCTGGAGGGATGCACCTTGGCGCCCAGCGCGCGCGCGCGGCGCAGGTAGCCGAAGGCCAGCTTGCCGGCATGGATGCCGATGCCTTCGGGCTCATGCATGGCGCCGGCGGCTTCCTTGTCGTCGACGTACTCGCGCTTGACGGTGTCGGCATCCAGGATGCGCGCATCGTACTTGAACACGTCGCGCAGCACCTTGGCTTCCTTTTCCAGCGCGGGCATGACCTTGGCGCGGTGGGCGATGTAGAGGTGGCCACCGGGCTGCGGTTCGCAGTCGATGTCCTTGATCAGGTCCTTGAAGGTCTCCATGCCGTCGCACACCTCCTCATGCAGCCGCAGCGCGGTGTCCAGGCCGTAGCGCTGGATCCACTGCGAGCGCTTGAGCCGGCCCGAGGCGCATTGGGCCTGGCCGCCGTTGCGCGTGCTGCAGCCCCAGCTCACGCGGTTGGCTTCCAGCACGGTCGCTTTGATGCCGTGCTCCTGCGCGAGGAAGATCGCGCAGGTCAGGCCGGTGAAGCCGGAGCCGATGATGGCCACGTCCACGTCGATATCGTGCGTGATCGGGCCATCGTCGGGCGGCGGCTCGCCGGCCGTGCCGATCCAGTAGGTGGGAGCGTACTCGCGGCCCTGGCCGGGCGTGGGCGCGACCAGCGGGTCGTAGGCCGGGTCGTACGGCTTCGAAGGCGCGGTGGCGCGGCCTTCGGGCAGGATCAGTCTTGCGGCGGTGGCGTCCATGTTTGTCATCCTCAAATGCCCTCTGGCGGAGCTGGAATCAGTTGGCGGCGCCGGCGCTGGCGGCGGCAACGGGCGGGCGATCCTTGCGGTACGCGTTCTTCACGGCGATCTTGCCGTCGCGGAAGGTGAACACGTCCACCATGCGCGCCTCGATGCGCGTGCCGTCCGCCTTGGTGCCGCGGAAGGTGGATTCGCTGACGCCGCGCTCGCCAGCGACGAAATGCTCGCCGTCAAGCCACGCTGCATCCGGGAACGCTTGCCAGGCCAGCTGGAAGCCCTCGCGTACCGCGGCGCGGCCTTCGAAGCTGCGGCCGAACAGCTCGCTGCCGGCCACGGCGTGGAACACGCAGTCCTCGGCCATGAAGCCCATCAGCGCTTCGATGTCGTGGCGGTTCCACGCGTCGCTGAAGGCTTGCAGGGTGGCTGCGGTTACCTGGGGGTTTGCCATTTGAGTCTCCTTGATGTCCTTGATGGTGCTGGTGATCCGGGCGCCGGACCTGTGCGGCTTATGACTGCAGCATAGAGAGGTGACGCGCAATGCTGTAGGGCCAGATCCGATGAATCGTTTGGGCCAGTGCGCCCCCGGCATGCCGCGCATCAGGTACACGGCCGGGCAGGCGCGGGCGGGCCGGCGCGGAAGATGGCCGCGGCGGCCTGCAAGGCGTTGGGAGGGAAGGCCGCGATGGCACGCATCGCGGCAAGCTGGTTCAGGCGCTGGGCGTGTCAGTCAGCCCGCCGCACCTTGCCCAGCGGCGCGGCGGCGGCGTGCTTTCGGAGCTGCTGGCGCACGGCGTACGCCAGCACCAGGATGCCAAGGCTGGCCACGCCCAGCAGCAGCGGAGTGCGCTGGTCGGGGATAAAGGCCATGGCGACCACGATGCCGACCATGCCGGCGATGGCGATCCAGGTCAGGTAGGGGAAGGCCCACATCCGCACCTTGAGCCGGTGCGGCGCCTCGCGCTCCAGGCGGGCACGCAGGCGCAGCTGCGAGATGGCGATCAGGATGTAGACAAAGATGGCGACGGTGCCATAGGAGTTGACCAGGAAGGCAAAGACCTTGTCCGGCGATACATAGGACATCACCACCGCGCCATAGCCGAACAGCGTGGCGAACAGGATGGCCCTGACCGGCACGCCGTTGCGGCTCAGCCTGGCCAGCCCCTTGGGCGCATCGCCACGCTTGGTCAGCGCGAACAGCATGCGCGACGAGGCGTACAGCCCGGAGTTCAGCGCCGACAGCACGGCGGTGAGCACGACGGCGTTCATGATCTGTGCCGCGGCCGGGATGCGCATGGCATTGAGCGCGCTGACATACGGCGTGGCGATGCCGGCGGAGTTCCACGGCACCAGGCACACCACCAGCAGCACCGAGCCCACATAGAACACCAGCACGCGGGTGATGACCGAGCTGGTGGCCCTGGCCACCGCCTTTTGCGGCTCGGCGGTTTCCGCCGCGGCGATGGTCACGATCTCGGCGCCAAAGTAGAACCCCGTCGCCGCTACCGCGCCTGTCAACACCGGCATGATCCCGTTAGGCGCAAAGCCGCCATGCACGGTGAGGTGTGCCACGCTGGCGGTAGCGCCCGGCCACATGCCGAGCACGAACAGCCCGGCCAGGAACAGGAACACCACAATGGCCGCCACCTTGATCGAGGCGAACCAGAACTCGAATTCGCCAAACGACTTCACCGAGATCAGGTTGGTGAGCGTGAGCATCACCAGCAGCACCAGGCTGATGCTCCACGCGGGAACGTCAGGGAGCCAGAACTGCACCAGGCTGGCCCCGGCCACGGCCTCCAGCGCAACCACGATCACCCAGAAATACCAGTACATCCAGCCAGTCAGGAACCCGGCCAGCTCGCCAATCGCCGGGCGGTCGCTCCAGGCTTCGCGGGCGTATTCGTAGAAGGAGCCCACGGTGGGAAGCGCGCAAGCCATTTCGCCCAGCATGCGCATGACGAGCACCACCAGCAAGCCGGTGATGAGAAAGGAAATGACAGCCGCCGGGCCGGCAGACTTGATGACGACGCCACTGCCGACGAAAAGGCCCGCGCCAATGACGCCGCCCAGCGCGATCATGGTCATGTGGCGCTGTTTCAGCCCGTGCTTCAGGCCGCTGGATTGCTGCTGCTGATGGTGAATCACTTTGCTTGTCTCCTGCTCTGCCCAGGGGTCACGCGCCACGGCTTATATAGTAGTTCGTAGGTCGGCGAATGGCTCGCCGCCGGGGGCCGTGGCCGCGCTCGATGACACCGGAGCGGGTTGCGGCAGGCGGCGCGTATCGCATGCGCCGCCTGCCGCCGGGTCCGGATCATCCCTTGCCCGGCATGTCCGGGCAAGGGATGATCACGTGCTTGTCTGCTCAGTTGTGTGCTGTCCGCTGTCTGCTCAGCGCTCAGACGTAGTCCTTGTACTTGTCGAGCATGCGCACGGGCTTTGCCAGCGCGTCGCGGCGGAACGGGTCGCCGAGCTCACGGGTGCACATGATCTCGATGATGGTGGTCTTGCCGTGGTGCATCTGCAGGTCGATGGCGCGCTTGAGCGCCGGGCCGACGTCTTCCAGCTTGTCCACCACGATGCCCTCGGCGCCCATGGCGCGGGCGATCTCCGCAAAGCTCTGGTTGTCCAGCTCGCCGGCGACGAAGCGGCGGTTGTAGAAGTCCACCTGGTTCTTCTTCTCCGCGCCCCACTGGCGGTTGTGGAACACCACGGCCGTCACGGGGATGTTGTGGCGCACGGCGGTCATGGTCTCCATCAGGCTCATGCCCCAGGCGCCGTCGCCGGCGTAGGACACGGCCGGGCGGTGGGGCGCGGCCACCTTGGCGCCCATGATGGTGGGGAAGGCATAGCCGCAGTTGCCCCAGCTCATGGCGGCGAAGAAGCTGCGCGGCTTGTTGAAGCGCAGGTAGCTGTTGGCCACCGAGTTGATGTTGCCGATGTCGGTTGAGACCATCACGTCTTCGGGCATGGCCTTCTCCAGCTCGCGCAGGACCTGGCGCGGATGCAGGTAGTGTCCGCCGGTGGGCGTGCGCTCCTGCTTCTGCTCCTCGATCATGTCCAGGCTGTAGGGGTCGCGCTCGTGGGTCCACTCGTCGAGTTCTTTCTCCCAGGCGGCCTTCTCGGCGGCGATCTGGCCGGCGCGGTCTTCGCGGGAGGCGTCGCAGGCCAGGGTGCGGCCGGCCAGGCGCGCGGTCAGTGCCACGGCAGCGGCCTTGGCATCGCCGCAGATGCCCACCGAGATCTTCTTGACCAGGCCGAGCATCTTGTGGTCGGCATCGATCTGGATGATCTTGGCGTGCTTGGGCCAGTAGTCCATGCCGTGCTGGGGCAGGGTGCCGAAGGGTCCGAGGCGCGAGCCGAGGGCGATGACGACATCGGCGCGGGCGAGCAGCTTCATGGCCGCCTTGGAGCCCTGGTAGCCCAGCGGGCCACACCACAGGGGATGGCTGGCGGGGAAGGAGTCGTTGTGCAGGTAGCTGTTGACCACCGGGGCGCCCAGCCGCTCGGCGAGGGCCTGGCATTCGTCAATCGCATCGGCCATGACCACGCCGCCGCCGGAGATGATGACGGGAAACTTGGCCTTGGCGATCAGCTCGGCGGCTTCGTTCAGGCGCTGGTCGCCGCCGGGGCCGCGGTCCAGGCGCTGGGGCTGGGGGATCTCGGCCTTGATGTGGCCGTAGAAGTAGTCGCGGGGGATATTGAGCTGGGTCGGCCCCATCTCGGCCATGGCGCGGTCGAAGCAGCGGCCGGTGTACTCGGCCATGCGTGCGGGGTGGGTGACGTGGCCCTGGTACTTGGTGAACTCCTGGAACATGGGCAACTGCTTGGCTTCCTGGAATCCGCCCAGGCCAATGCCCATGGTGCCGGCCTCCGGGGTGACGATGACCACCGGGCTATGTGCCCAGTAAGCGGCGGCGATGGCGGTCACGCAGTTGCTGATGCCGGGGCCGTTCTGTCCGATGACGACGCCGTGGCGGCCCGAGACGCGGGCATAGCCGTCGGCCATGTGGCCGGCGCCTTGCTCGTGCACGACGGGGATCAGGCGGATGCCGGCGGGGGCGAAGATGTCCATGGCGTCCATGAAGGCCGAGCCCATGATGCCGAACATGTCGGTGACGCCGTTGGCGGCCAGGGTCTCGACAAAGGCTTCCGACGGGGTCATCTCTTGCGGGCCGGTGGTGGCGGGCAGCGCGGTGGTCTTGATGGCTTCAGGCAGGTGTTCGCTCATGGTGTGTCTCCGGTCTGTTTATCAAAACGGAACTTATTGTCCCGAAAAGTGTTGTTGACAAAAATGTATGGCACATGGAGACGAAGGTCAATAGGTGAAATCAATAAACGAGATGATTTGTATCTAAAAACGAAACTGCCCTATCATGGCTAGAAAGGGCGCGCCCAAAGGAGACCGACGTGATGGATATCGTGACTGGCAAGCCGGACAAGATGGTTGCGGCACGCACCCTGTTTGGCATCGACTCCGGCCTGATGGTGCCGGCATTCAGCGAGCGCGACGACCACGTGCCGGAGATCGATGAGGCCTACCGCTTCAACCCCGAAGTGACGCTGGCGATCCTCGCCGGCTTCACGCGGGATCGCCGCGTGATGGTGCAGGGCCTGCACGGCACAGGAAAGTCCACCCATATCGAGCAGGTGGCGGCGCGCCTGAACTGGCCTTGCGTGCGTGTGAACCTGGACGGCCATATCAGCCGGCTAGACCTGGTCGGCAAGGACGCCATCGTGGTGCGTGACGGCCGCCAGGTCACCGAGTTCCAGGAAGGCATCGTGCCGTGGGCGTTGCAGCGCCCGGTGGCGCTGATCTTCGACGAGTACGATGCGGGCCGCCCCGATGTGATGTTCGTGATCCAGCGGATGCTGGAGCGCGACGGCAAGTTCACGCTGCTGGACCAGAACCGCGTGATCCATCCGCATCCGGCGTTCCGCATGTTCGCCACCACCAACACCGTGGGGCTTGGCAACCTGAACGGCCTGTACCACGGCACCCAGATGCTGAACCACGCGCAGATGGACCGCTGGAACGTGGTCGCCACGCTTAACTACCTGCCGCGCGCGGAAGAGGCCAGCATTGTGCTGGCACGTGTGCCGGAGCTGGCGGACGACGCCGGCCGCGCGCTGATCGCATCGATGGTGAGCGTGGCCGAGCTCACGCGCAAGGGTTTTGCCACGGGGGACCTGTCCACGCTGATGTCGCCGCGCACGGTGATCAGCTGGGCCGAAAACTGCCAGATCTTCCGCGACCCGGCGCTGGCGTTCCGGCTGAGCTTTCTCAATAAATGCGACGACGCCGAACGCCCGATCGTGGGCGAGTATTTCCAGCGCTGCTTTGGCCGGGAGGTGGAAGCCGCGCTCGGCGACGCGCCGCAGCCGTGCTGATGCCGCCGCCCCGGACGGCAAACCGCCGCGGCCAGCAGCGCGAGGCCTTGTGCGCGGCGGTGGTGCGTGCGCTCACGGGCGACCGCGCGCTGCATTATCGTGACGGCCGCCTGTGCCGCGACCTGCGGCCGCTGCCGCTGCATGCGCCGCACCTGCGCACCGACCCGCAGGTGGACGACTTTGCCTGCCTGCGCGGCGCGGCGGATGGGGCGGCACTACGGCTCGCGCAGTCGGACGCGGATCTGCACAAGCAGTTGTGCCCGGCGGATCCGGTGGAAAGGCTGGTGTTCGAACTGCTGGAACAACTGCGTTGCGAGTCGCAGCTGCCAGCCGGCATGCCGGGTGTCGCGCAGAACCTGCGCCACCGTTTCGCGGCCTGGTCCCGCGCGTTCCATCGCAGCGGCCTGGCCGAAAGCCACCTCGGCATCCTGCTGTACACCGTGGCGCAGATCGCGTGGTCGCGCCTGTCGGGCTGGCCGGTGCTGGAAGACACCGAAGACCTGATCGAAGCCACGCGCGCGGCCATCGTGCCGGTGCTCGGCGTGCCGCTGGCGGGCTTGCGCCGGCACCGCGCGGAGCAGGGCGCGTTTGCGATCCATGCCCTCGAACTGGCACGGCTGGTGGGCGAGATGCTGCGCGCCGCCCGCGCGCACGGGATGCAAGCCGATGAGCAAGAGGCCGAAGACAACGAAGCCGTGCGCGTGGCGTTCTCACTGGCGCTCGGGTGCGAGGACGACGAACTCGAAGCCATGGCCACGGCCGCCACCGGCAACAGCCGCGTCCTGCACGCGTGCGGCCAAGGCTACCGCGCCTACACCACGCGCTACGACCGCGAGATCGCCCCCGGCACGCTGGTGCGCAAGGATCTGCTGGCGGAGTACCGCGAACGCCTCGACCGGCGCATCGCCGAACAAGGCATCAACGTGGCAAGGCTGGCGCGCGCGCTGACGGCATCGCTCGCCGTGCCGCAGCGCGATGGCTGGTCCTTCGGCGAGGAAGACGGCCGCATCGACGGCAGGCGCCTCGCGCAGCTGGTCACCTCGCCGGCGGAGCGCCGTCTGTTCCGGCAGGAGCGGTACCGGCTGCAGGCGGACTGCGCGGTGAGCTTTCTGATCGATTGCTCGGGCTCGATGAAAGCGCATATCGAGCCGGTCGCCATGATGGTCGACATTCTCGCGCGTGCGCTCGACCAGGCCGGCGTGGCCAGCGAGGTGCTGGGATTTACCACCGGTGCGTGGAATGGCGGCCGCGCCCGGCTCGACTGGCTGGCCCGCGGCCGGCCCGCGCATCCCGGGCGCCTGAATGAAGCCTGCCACATGGTGTTCAAGGATGCCGCCACAAGCTGGCGGCGTGCGCGCGCCAACATCGCCGCGCTATTCAAGGCCGACCTGTTCCGCGAAGGCGTGGACGGCGAGGCGGTCGACTGGGCGTGCGCGCGGCTGCTTGCGCGCGCCGAGACCCGCCGCATCCTGGTCGTGGTATCCGACGGCAGCCCGATGGACAGCGCCACGGGGCAAGCCAACGATGCGTTCTACCTGGACAACCACCTGAAGGAAGTGGTGGCGCGCCACGAGACGCTGCGCGACGTGGAGGTGCTGGGACTTGGCGTGGGGCTGGACCTCAGCCCGTATTACCGCCGCAGCCTGGCGCTGGACTTGTCGGTGCCGATGGATATGCCGGTGTTTGGGGAGATGGTGCGGTGGATCGGGGCTCGGCGGTGAGGGGTCTGCCCACCGCCGAGCCGCCCCGTGCTTCCCCTTAGCCGAGCCAGCCCTTGATGGTTGCCGCCATGACCTTGGCCGAAATGCCGTAGCGATCGTGCAGCGTAGGCAGAGCGCCAGCATCGAGGAAGGCATCCGGCAGGCCAACTTGCCGGAACGGCGCGCTGACGCCCGCGCGCATCAACGCAGCCGCCACGCCTTCGCCAAGACCGCCGATCACCGTGTGGTTCTCGGCGACGACGACGAGCCGTCCGGAGCGCCGGGCCTCGCGCACGATGGTCTCGGTGTCCAGGGGCTTGATCGTTGGCACATGCAGCACGGCGGTGCCGATGCGGTCCGCCTCCAGCGCCTTGGCCACTTCGAGCGCGCGCATGGTCATGATGCCCGACGAGATCACGAGCACCTCTGCGCCGTCGCGCAGCAGCTTTGCCTTGCCAAGCTCAAAGCGATAGTCATACTCATCCAGCACCACGGGCACGTTGCCGCGCAGCAGCCGCGCATAGACCGGGCCGCGATGGGCCGCGATGGCCGGCACCATCTGCTCGATGTCCACCGCGTCGCATGGATCGATGACGGTCATGTTGGGCATCGCGCGCATCAACGCCAGGTCCTCGGCGGCCTGATGGCTTGGGCCGTAGCCTGTCGTCAGGCCGGGCAGCGCGCACACGATCTTCACATCCAGGTTGTCTTCGGCAATGGCCTGGTGCATGAAGTCATAGGCGCGGCGCGTGGCAAAGACTGCGTACGTGGTGACAAAGGGTTGCGCCCCCTCGTGCGCAAGGCCGGCGGCTGCGCCCATCAGCAACTGCTCGGCCATGCCCATCTGGTAGTAGCGCTCGGGGTACGCCTTGGCAAACAGATGCAGGTCGGTGTACTTGCCCAGGTCCGCCGTCATGCCGATCACTTCGGGCTTGTTGCGGGCCAGTTCCACCAGCGCCTGTCCGAATGGTGCAGGGCGCGTCGCCTGGCCTTCTCCGGCAATCGACGCGATCATCGCCGACGTCTTCAGACGCGGCTTGTTCAAGGTTGCGTTGCTCATGCTTGCCTCCCGGCTTCCAGTGCTTCCAGCGCGAGCTGCCACTCGTGGGCGTCGACGCGGATAAAGTGGTTCTTCTCGCGTTGCTCCAGGAAAGGAACGCCGCAGCCCATGCGTGTATCGCAGACAATGATGCGAGGCTGCGCGCCCGGATGCGACCGCGCCGCATCGAATGCCGCCGCCACCGCCGCGATATCGTTGCCATCCACGCGCTGCGTGAACCAGCCGAACGCCTCCAGCTTTTCCACCAGCGGCTCGAACGCCATGATCTGCGTCGATGGGCCGTCGGCCTGCTGGTTGTTGACGTCGACAATGGCGATGAGGTTGTCCAGCTTCCAGTGGCTGGCCGACATGATCCCTTCCCAGATCGCGCCTTCATCCAGTTCGCCATCGGAGAACAGCGTATAGACAAAGGCATCGGAGCCCTTGCGCTTGAGGCCCAGGCAGCGGCCAACGGCAATCGTCAGGCCTTGTCCCAGCGAGCCGCCGGACATCTCCATGCCAGGCGTGTAACTTGCCATGCCTGACATCGGCAGGCGGCTATCGTCGCTGCCATATGTCTCCAACTCGTCCGCAGGCAGGATGCCTGCTTCGAACAACGCGGCATACAAGGCAATGGCGTAGTGCCCGTTGGACAGGAGGAAGCGATCTCGCCCCTCCCACTCGGGATCTTCCGGACGGTACTTCATGGCGCCGAAATACGCGACGGCCAGGACGTCGGCAATGTCGAGTGCTTGCCCGATATAGCCCTGGCCCTGCACTTCGCCCATCAACAGGGCATTCCTGCGGATGCGATAGGCGCGCTCTGGCAATGGTACGGGCGCTACGGATGCGGATGCATTCATGTTCGTCTCCTGCGTGTATCTGATGATCAAGGGAATGGGAAATCTCAGCGGTTGACTGCCTTTGCCGGGACAAGGAAGACAAGCAATGCGCCGAGCACGATGGCAACCGAGATGAAGATCAGGCCGGCCGTCGATTTCCCGGTCAGATCGTTGAGCCAGCCGACGATGGCCGGGGAAAAGAACCCTGCGAGGTTGGCAACGCAGTTGACGGCGGCGATTCCGGCCGCTGCCGACATGCCACCCAGCAAAGCAGTGGGCAACGCCCAGAACTGCGACGACGACGTCAGGATGCCCGCCGCCGCGATGCTCAGGCAGATGATCGAGGCGCTGACGCCACCAAGCAGAGGGAGCGTGGCAAAGCCCGCCGCGGCCACCAGCATCGGGACCGCCAGGTGCAGGCGCCGCTCGCGGTGGTGGTCCGCGCTCATGCCGACCAGCGGCAACGCAACGATCGCGCACAGATACGGCAGGGCGGTGAGGATGCCCACCCACAAAGGATCGGCGACGCCAGCCTTCCTGACGATGGTCGGCAACCAGAACGTCAGGCCATACTGTCCGAGCACGACGCAGAAGTAGATGGATGCCATCAGCCAGAGCCGGCGATCGGCGATGAACGCGCGAATCGACACGTGCGAGACCTTCTGGGCGTTGTCGCCGGCGACGTTGCGCGCGAGCAGTGCTTTTTCCGCTTCGGTGAGCCACTTCGCACTCTGGATGCCGTTGTCCAGGTAGAGCAGGATGGCGATGCCGAGAACGAGCGAGGGCAGCGCCTCCAGCATGAACAGCCACTTCCACCCGGCGAGGTCCAGCGCGCCGTGGAACGCGTGCATGATGTAGCCGGAAAGCGGCCCGCCCACGATGCCCGCCAACGGAATCGCCATGAAGAACATCGACAGCGCCTTGGCCCGTCGTTCCGATGGGAACCAGTAGGTCATGTAGAGGATGACACCCGGCGCGAATCCGGCCTCCGCCACGCCTAGCAGGAAACGCAGCACGTAAAAGGAGGTAGGACTGCTCACAAACGCGAAGCTCGCCGAGATGACGGCCCACGTCAGCATGATGCGCGCGAGCCAGTTGCGCGCCCCCACCTTGTGCAGGATCATGTTGCTGGGGACTTCGAAGAGGAAATAGCCAAGAAAGAAGATGCCGGCGCCAAGGCCATAGATCGTTTCGCTGAAGCGCAGGTCATTGAGCATCTGCAGCTTGGCGAATCCCACGTTGACCCGGTCCAGGTAGGCGCCGAGATAGCACAGCATCAGGAACGGTATCAGGCGCCGCACCACTTTTGCGTAGGTTCTGGACTCAAAGGAGGCCGCATCCGCGTGCGCCATCACATCGCCCGCAACGGGCGAAGCGTATTTGGTTTTCATGTTGTCTCCTGCCATGCGCCCCGGGTTCGCCCGGGTGCGCGGATTGTTCCGCCAGCTGAAGGGAAGGCGGTAGTCGGGGACGATCAGTGAATCAGCATCCCGCCATTGACGTCGAGCGTGATGCCCGTCAGGTAAGCGGACAAGTCGCTGATCAGGAACAGGCAAGCATTGGCCACGTCGGCGGCGTCACCCAGGCGGCCCAGCGGAATCCCCTTGATGATGTCGGCACGCATTTCCACGGTGAGCTTGTCGCCGGTGATGTCCGTCTGGATCAGGCCGGGCGTGATGGAGTTGACGCGGATGTTGTCGCCACCGAATTCGCGGGCCATGGCACGTGCAAGGCCAAGCACGCCCGCCTTGGCCGCGCTGTAGTGCGGCCCCCCGAAAATGCCGCCGCCACGTTGCGCGGAGACCGACGACATGCAAACGATGCTGCCGCGCTTTTGCTCCTTCATCTGCGGGAGGACGGCCTGCGACATGTAGAGCGTGCCGCGCAGGTTCACGTCGACCACGGCGTCGAAATTGGCGGGCTGGATATCCAGCGTCCGTACCGGCTGCGTAATCCCCGCGTTATTGACCAGTCCATCGATCCGGCCGTATTTTTCCAGGGTGGCGCGCGCTGCCAGTTGGCAGGCCTCGCGGTCGGTCACATCGCAGGCGAGGCCGAGATGCCCTGCGCCAAGTTCCAGCGCTGCACGCTGGGCGTCGGCCTGCTGCAGGTCCAGCACCACCACCTTGGCGCCCTGTGCGGCAAGGACGCTTGCCGTTGCCCTGCCGATGCCGCGGGGGGAGGCGGCGCCGGTTACGATCACAACTTTGTTCTCGAGCATCATTTTTGTCTCCTGGTTGTTGAAATGATGATTCGAGTGTCGTGCCTCGGGCAGCGCCGATCAATGCAGTCCATCTCAGCTATTGCTGAGAAATTTTCAGTTGAGGGATTGGATTCCGGGAGACGAGGGTATTGTGCGTCGCACAATCACGGAACCTGCCGACTGCCTATGATGCGGCTGGGCTACTTCAATTCCCGGTCGATCCAGTCGAGAAAGCGCTGTACCCGGGGCAGATCCGCATTCTGCGATGGGCAGACGATGTGATGGCCCCCCACCTCAACGGCATACGTCTGGTCAAAGACCGGCACCAGCGTCCCCTTGCCGATATGGACCGACGCGAGCAGCATGCTTTCCAGCGCCACGCCGATGCCCAGTGCCGCGGTCTCCAGCGACATGTAAGAGCGGTCAAAGGAAAAGTCGAACGCCTGGTGCTCGCCGCCGGACACGCCAAACCTGGCAAACCATTGCTGCCATTGGACAAGCGGTGTCTCTGAGAAGACCAGGCGCTGGCCCAGCAGGTCAGCCGGCGTGCGTATGGGGTGTTTGGCAAGATACTCGGGGGAGGCCAGGGGCGCGATGAACTCGTTGCGCAATGTCTTGACCTGCAAGTCCCGCCAGTGCGCATAGCCGTAGCGGATATCGACGTCGTAGTAGCCGCTTGTGAAGGAGACATCCTCGTAGGAGCAGGCGATATTCAGCTGGATGTCGCCGTTGTCGGCCTGGAAGGACTTCAATCGCGGCAGCAGCCACATCAGGCCGAAGCTCGGGCTCGAATGCACCCTGAGTATGTCGACTTGCGCCTGGCTCGATGCGCGCTCGGTGGCGCGGTTCAGTTCCGCAAGCGATCCCGTGACGTCGCGCAGGTATTGCTCTCCGACTGGCGTCAGCGCCAGCCCTCGCCCCTGCCGGAAGAATAGCGGCTGGCCGATGATGGTTTCGAGGTTGGCAATCTGATGGCTCACCGCCGACGCGGTCAGGCCCAGTTCCTCGGATGCCCGGCTAACGCTCTTCGTTCTCGCGACGCTCTCGAACGCGATGATCGACTTCAGCGGCGGAATGCGCATGTTCGGCCCTCGGGCAACGGCAGCAGTACGAATGGGCGGGTGTGGCAGGCGGTGAAGTACCGAAGCTGGTGTGGTGTCATCTGCGCTGTCCCGAGCGGCAAGCAGGTGCCGATGCTGGTATCGATGACGTAGTGTAAGCGGGGGCCAATTCCAGCGTCAATTTGGCACCCGGCACCCGGGGGGCGGTTCAGAGCCGGTGATTGCGGGCGATGCGTGATGCGCCAGGCAAAACGCAAAAACGGCTTAGAGATCAAAGTTCTCTAAGCCGTTGGTTTGCTACTCGTGTCAGGTGGTGCGGCTGGCAGGATTCGAACCCACGACCCCTTGGTTCGTAGCCAAGTACTCTATCCAACTGAGCTACAGCCGCACGCGAGGGCAGGACTATATCGCACCTGGCGAAAAATACAAGGGGGTATGCAGATAAAAGTGGGGGGCCGTCCCTGATTGGCGGGCTAAGTCACCAGATCAACCAGCCCCGGCAACATCAAATACCCTCCCATCACCACCAGCACCCCAAACGCAATCCGCCGCGTTGCCACCGCCGAGAGCGGTGGCGGAAAACGCCGGGCCGCCATCGTGGTCAATGCCACAACCGGTACGGCAAGCGCTGCCTGCATCCAGATCTCGGCACTGAGTTGCCCCTGCCACGCACTGAACAAGGTGCGTGTCACGGAGGTCGCGGTGAACACAAGAATCAACGCGCAGCGGATCTCCACCAGCGACAGCGGCTGGCGATAGAACTGGAAGATCAGCGGCGGCCCGGACACGCCAAACATGCCGCTGAGCAAGCCGCCAAAGATACCGCTGACAAAGAAGCTGCGGTTGCCCGAGCGCCGTGGCAGCGGCGCAGGGTGCAGCGCGGCGCTAACGCCGCCGTACAGCACCACCGCGCCCAGCAGCCATTGCAGGATGCCGGCGGCGGCGCCGCTCAGGTAGTCGAGGATCAGCACGCCGACCACCACGGAGGGCAGGATGCCGAGCGTGGCCGCGCCTACCGCGCGCCAGTCGATGTGATGCAGCTTGCCGGGCAGCGCCACGGCGCTGTTGGCCAGCGTCACCAGGCTCACCAGCGTGGCAACGGTCGCCACCGGCGCGAGGTCCAGCCCGCTGGTCGCGCCCATCACGATCATGCCCAGGCCAAAGCCGGTCACCGTCTGGAAGTAGCTTGCCGCGCCCATCAGCGCGAGCAGCGGCAACAGGTGTTCCGCGGTCATGGCTGGCATGCGGCCATCGGGGCTTCCGGCTGGGCTTGCGCGGCGGCTTGCGCCTGCACCGCGGTGACGGCGATCACGTAAAACACGTCGTCGGCGCTGCAGCCGCGCGACAGATCGTTGGCTGGCTTTTGCAGCCCTTGCAGCAAGGGCCCGATCGCCTTGGCGCCGCCCACGCGCTCGGCCAGCTTGTAGCCGATATTGCCGGCCTCCAGGCTGGGAAAGACCAGCACATTGGCGCGGCCTTCCACCTTGGAGTGCTCGATCTTCTTCCTGGCGATCTCGGCAACGATGGCGGCATCGAGCTGCACGTCGCCATCGATGGCCAGCGCCGGGCGCTGCGCCTGCACCAGGCGCGTGGCTTGCACCACTTTATCGACCGCGGCATGCCGGGCGCTGCCGCTGGTGGAGAACGACAGCATGGCGACGCGCGGTGCATCCATCAGCAGGTTTTGCGCGCTGTCGGCCGCGGCCATGGCGATCTCGGCCAGCTCAAAGGCGTCGGGATCCACCACCAGCCCGCAATCGGAGAAAATCAGGCCGCCCTTCAATGCATGGAACGGCTCGCACAACATCATCAGGAAGAAGCTCGATACCAGCTTGAACGCCGGGTGAATGCCGATGACCTGGATGGCGGTGCGCACCACGTCGGCGGTGGTGTGCACCGCGCCGGCCACCGAGCCATCCGCATGGCCCAGGCGCACCATCAGGTTGGCGAAGCACAGGGGCTTGAGCGCTTCGCGCCTGGCGTCTTCCAGCGTCATGCCTTTTTTCGCGCGCAGGGCAAACAGCTTCTGCGCGAGGGACGGCGTGAGCGCGGAGGTGGCGGGGTCGATCACGTCCATGCCGGCCAGGTCGATGCTCTCGCTGGCGGCCGCCTGGCGGATGCGCGCCGCGTCGCCCACCAGCACGATGCGCGCGATGCCCTCATGGGCCGCGCGTTGCGCGGCGTGCAGGATGCGCGGGTCTTCGGCCTCGCACAGCACGATGCGCCTGGGTTCGGCGCGGGCGCGCTCGATGATGCGGTTGATCGCTTTCATGATGGGGTCGCTCAGAATGGAAAATGGCCGGAAGCAGCGGGCGCTGCCTCCGGCCACCGGCCAAGCGCCCGCTAACTCACTGGCTCAGACGTAGTCCTTGTACTTGTCGAGCATGCGCACGGGCTTTGCCAGCGCGTCGCGGCGGAACGGGTCGCCGAGCTCACGGGTGCACATGATCTCGATGATGGTGGTCTTGCCGTGGTGCATCTGCAGGTCGATGGCGCGCTTGAGCGCCGGGCCGACGTCTTCCAGCTTGTCCACCACGATGCCCTCGGCGCCCATGGCGCGGGCGATCTCCGCAAAGCTCTGGTTGTCCAGCTCGCCGGCGACGAAGCGGCGGTTGTAGAAGTCCACCTGGTTCTTCTTCTCCGCGCCCCATTGGCGGTTGTGGAACACCACGGCCGTCACGGGGATGTTGTGGCGCACGGCGGTCATGGTCTCCATCAGGCTCATGCCCCAGGCACCGTCGCCGGCGTAGGACACGGCCGGGCGGTGGGGCGCGGCCACCTTGGCGCCCATGATGGTGGGGAAGGCATAGCCGCAGTTGCCCCAGCTCATGGCAGCGAAGAAGCTGCGTGGCTTGTTGAAGCGCAGGTAGCTGTTGGCCACCGAGTTGATGTTGCCGATGTCGGTGGACACCATCACGTCTTCGGGCATGGCCTTCTCCAGCTCGCGCAGGACCTGGCGCGGATGCAGGTAGTGTCCGCCGGTGGGCGTGCGCTCCTGCTTCTGCTCCTCGATCATGTCCAGGCTGTAGGGGTCGCGCTCGTGGGTCCACTCGTCGAGTTCTTTTTCCCAGGCGGCCTTCTCGGCGGCGATCTGGCCGGCGCGGTCTTCGCGGGAGGCGTCGCAAGCCAGGGTGCGGCCGGCCAGGCGCGCGGTCAGTGCCACGGCAGCGGCCTTGGCATCGCCGCAGATGCCCACCGAGATCTTCTTGACCAGGCCGAGCATCTTGTGGTCGGCATCGATCTGGATGATCTTGGCGTGCTTGGGCCAGTAGTCCATGCCGTGCTGGGGCAGGGTGCCGAAGGGTCCGAGGCGCGAGCCGAGGGCGATGACGACATCGGCGCGGGCGAGCAGCTTCATGGCCGCCTTGGAGCCCTGGTAGCCCAGCGGGCCACACCACAGGGGATGGCTGGCGGGGAAGGAGTCGTTGTGCAGGTAGCTGTTGACCACCGGGGCGCCCAGCCGCTCGGCGAGGGCCTGGCATTCGTCAATCGCATCGGCCATGACCACGCCGCCGCCGGAGATGATGACGGGAAACTTGGCCTTGGCGATCAGCTCGGCGGCTTCGTTCAGGCGCTGGTCGCCGCCGGGGCCGCGGTCCAGGCGCTGGGGCTGGGGGATCTCGGCCTTGATGTGGCCGTAGAAGTAGTCGCGGGGGATATTGAGCTGGGTCGGCCCCATCTCGGCCATGGCGCGGTCGAAGCAGCGGCCGGTGTACTCGGCCATGCGTGCGGGGTGGGTGACGTGGCCCTGGTACTTGGTGAACTCCTGGAACATGGGCAACTGCTTGGCTTCCTGGAATCCGCCCAGGCCAATGCCCATGGTGCCGGCCTCCGGGGTGACGATGACCACCGGGCTATGTGCCCAGTAAGCGGCGGCGATGGCGGTCACGCAGTTGCTGATGCCGGGGCCGTTCTGTCCGATGACGACGCCGTGGCGGCCCGAGACGCGGGCATAGCCGTCGGCCATGTGGCCGGCGCCTTGCTCGTGCACGACGGGGATCAGGCGGATGCCGGCGGGGGCGAAGATGTCCATGGCGTCCATGAAGGCCGAGCCCATGATGCCGAACATGTCGGTGACGCCGTTGGCGGCCAGGGTCTCGACAAAGGCTTCCGACGGGGTCATCTCTTGCGGGCCGGTGGTGGCGGCGCCAGCTTGGGTGCCTGCGGCGAGGGTTTCGGGAAGATGTTCGCTCATGGTGTGGTGTCTCCGGTCTTCGATCAAAACGGAACCAAATGTTCCGAAAAGTGTTCGTGGATCGAAATGTAGGATGAGACTAAGCGATGGTCAATAAGAAAATCCGATAAACGGAATGCGGTGTACCTAAAAACGGTAGTAAATACCCTTTAAAGTGACGCAAGTTCAACCTGCGCGCCCATGTGGACCCACAGTTGGTCCCCGCTGGCTCTAACCCGGCGGCGGGCCGCTTTCTACCATACGGTTACACCTTGCCCAGCGCTGCTTGCCAAAGCGCCTGGTGCACGCCGCGACGACTCGCCAAAGCGCAGAGCGCCGCTAAGAAAGGAGAGGACGCAAAGACGTCCCAACCAGACGGAGACACTGGCATGCCTCATGCTTATCACCTCTTCCTCCTCGAGCAGGCACCGCCTTGGTGCCGGGCTTTCCCTGCCGGCGGACTCCGCCACAGCACATCACACCGTTCATCTTGAGGAGGTTCATCATGCGTTGGTTCAAGCAGCTTGCAGCAAGCGTGGCACTGGCGGCCGTCGTCGCCCCGGGCGCCTACGCGCAGACCAAGGAAGTTGTCATCGCCTACCAGGACATGGTGGTGCCATGGCGCTATGCGCAGGACATGAAGGAAGTCGAGAAGCAGACCGGCTACAAGGTCTCGTTCCGCCAGTTCGGCGGCGGCGGCGACGTGATCCGCGCCATGGCGTCGGGCCAGATCGCCATCGGCGAAGCCGGTACCTCGCCGATTGCCTCGGCGTTGTCGCAGGGGCTGGACGTGGAGCTGTTCTGGATCCTTGACGACATCAACGCGGCCGAGGCCATGGTGGCGCGCAACGGCAGCAATATCAACAGCGTGGCAGACCTCAAAGGCAAGCGGGTGGGCGTGCCTTTTGTCTCCACCACGCACTACCACACGCTGGTGGCGCTGGAGCAGGCCAAGATCAATCCCAAGGACGTCAAGATCATGAACATGCGGCCGCCCGAAGTGGCCGCGGCCTGGGAGCGTGGCGACATCGATGCCACCTTTATCTGGGACCCGGTGCTGGCCAAGCTCAAGCAAACGGGCAAGGTGCTGGTGACCTCCGGCAAGATCGCCGCCGAGACCGGCAAGGCCACCTTCGACGGCATGATCGCCAACAAGAAGTTCGCGCGGGAGAACCCCGAGTTCATGGTCAAGTTCGTCAAGATCCTGGCCGCGGCGGATGACAAGTATCGCCAGGACAAGGCGGCGTGGACCCCGGAGTCGCCGATGGTGAAGGCGGTGGCCAAGGTCTCGGGCGCCAAGCCCGAGGCGGTGCCGGCCAGCATGGCGCTATACGGTTTCCCCACGCTGGAGGAGCAGGCCTCGCCCCGCTGGCTGGGCGGCGGCGCGGCCAAGGCGCTGCAATCGGCGGCGCAATTCCTGAAGGAGCAGGGCACGATCCAGACCGTGTTGCCGGACTACGGCTCGGGTGTGAATGCGGAGTGGGTGAAGCGCGCCCTCGCCACCAGGACGCCGGCCTGATTTGCCAGTGCCGCGCGGCGGGCGACGCTGGCCGCGCGGCCTTGAATCCTCTTTTCAGGAAGTTTGCAGCTATGGCCAAACTCGAAATCGACAACCTGAGCGTTAACTACGGCGGCCGCGGTGGCGCCGATACGCTGGCCCTGTCGCAAGTCAATCTCACCATGGAGCGCGGTGATTTCGTGGTCGCGCTCGGTGCTTCCGGGTGCGGCAAGACCACCTTGCTATCGTGCATCGCCGGTTTCATGCAACCCTCGGAAGGCGAGATCCGCCTCGACGGCAAATCCGTGCACGGCCCGGGTGCCGAGCGCGGCGTCGTGTTCCAAAAGCATGCATTGATGCCCTGGCTCAATGTGCTGGACAACGTGGCGCTGGGCCTGCGGCTGCGCGGCGTGCCGCGCGCCGAGCGCCTGCGCATCGCGCAGGAAAAGCTGGCGCTGGTCGGCCTGGAGAAAGTGGCGGCCAAGCCGGTCTACCAGCTCTCGGGCGGCATGCAGCAGCGCGTGGGCATTGCCCGCACGCTTGCCAACGATCCGGCGGTGATGCTGATGGATGAGCCGCTCGGCGCGCTCGACGCGCTCACGCGCGAGACGATCCAGGCGCTGATCCTCAAGCTGTGGGCGGCGGAGCAGAAGATCGTGTTCTTCATCACCCACAGCGTGGAGGAAGCGCTGTTCCTGGCCACGCGGCTGATCGTGATGACGCCCTCGCCGGGCCGCATCGCGCATACCTATGAGCTGCCCTTCGCCCGACGCTTCATTGCCTGCGGCAACGCCCGCGAGGTCAAGGCCGATCCGGAGTTCATCCGGTACCGCGAAGAAATCGTCAACCTGATCCATGCCACGCCCTGAGGAGTCCGACATGTCTGCTTCTGCTCAAAGACTCGAGCCCGCGCCGGGCACCGCCGCCGTGGCCGCCAAGCCGCCCGCGCGCCGCATGAAGGCCGTCTCCGGCTACCGCTTGCCGGGCGAAGGCTCCAGCTCGCGCATCTCCACCATTACAGTGGTGTCGCTGCTGGCGCTATGGTGGATCGCCAGCCACCTGCGTTGGCTGCCGCCGCTGTTCCTGCCCACGCCGGAAGCCATCATCAACGCGTTTATCGATGCCTGGAACGGCAATGTGCAAGGCGGCCTGCCGCTGACCGAGCACTTTCGCGCCAGCATGGTGCGCGTGTTCGGCGCCTTTGCGCTGGCCACCGTCACGGCGGTGCCGATCGGCGTGATGATGGGGGTGTCGCGCATTGCGCGCGGCGTCTTCGATCCGCCGATCGAGTTCTATCGCCCGCTGCCGCCGCTGGCCTACCTGCCGCTGATCGTGATCTGGTTCGGCATCGATGAAACGTCCAAGATCCTGCTGATCTTCCTGGCTTGCTTCGCGCCGCTGGCGATGTCCGCGCAGGCCGGCGTGCGCTCGGTCACCATCGAGCAGATCAACGCGGCGTATTCGATGGGCGCCAACCGCTGGCAGGTGATCCGCCATGTGGTGATCCCCGCCGCGCTGCCGGACATCCTGACCGGCATGCGGATTGCCATCGGCTTTGGCTGGACCACGCTGGTCGCGGCGGAGATGGTGGCTGCCACCTCGGGCCTGGGGCAGATGGTGCTCAACGCGTCGAACTTCCTGCGCACGGATGTGGTGATCATGGGCATCGGGCTGATTGGCCTGATTGCTTATACCTTTGACCTGCTGATGCGCAAGACGGAGAAGTGGCTGGTGCCCTGGAAGGGGAGGATGTAAAGCCTGTGACTGGCCGGGCGGCGGCATGCGCTGCCCGATTGCCAGGTCACGCCGCTAGCTGGAAAGGGCGCTCCGCAATACCGGCGACACCGGGGCGAAAAGCGAATACCCCGCCGGCCAGCGGCTGCCCGGCTCGCACCGACGCATCGGCCGGGCGAATCGACGTGACGAACAAGGTCTTCATGTCGGCGCCGCCAAAGGCGCACATCGCCGGTTTTTTCACGGGAAGCGCGATGCTGCGGTCCAGGCGCCCCTCTGGCGTAAAACGGTGCACGACGCCGGCGTCATTCCCGCAGATCCAGTAGCAGCCATCGACGTCCACGGCAGCGCCGTCCGGGCGCCCCGGATATTGCCGCATGTCGATCCACAGGCGCCGCCGGTTGGCCACGCCGTCCGCGACATCGTAGTCGAACGCCCAGATCGCCTGCGCATCAGGATGCGAGTCCGACAGGTACATCGTCCGTCCGTCGGGCGACCATGCCATCCCGTTGGGAACGATCAGTCCCTCGATCTGCCGCTGCAGGCCACGCGCGTCGAAGCGATACACCGAGCCGATCGATTGCGCCGGATGCATGTCGAGGTGCATGGTGCCCGCCCAGAATCGCCCTTGCCGATCACACCGGCCGTCGTTGAATCGCATGGATGGGGCAGGGTGAGCGACGCTGGCGAGCCTTCGGCTGGTCATGCTGCCATCGGGCTGTGGTTGCAGGTGGAACAGGCCGCTCTGCATGCCGGCGACAAAGCCATCGGCGCTAGCCGGGGCGATGCATCCCGCCATTTCGGGCAATTGCCAGGTACGGATTGCCGCGTCGGCGGCGCGCCATTCGAACAGTGTCCGGGCGGGGATGTCCGACCAGTACAGGCATTGCGTCCGCGTATCCCAGAACGGGCTTTCGCCGACCGCATTGCGGACATCGGCAATCAGGTCGATGGGTGAATCAGTGATCATGATCTATCAGCTTGAACATCATCATGGCCGGAGCGGCTTCTTGATCTTAGTATGCGCCTCAGGCTGCTCTTTGTGTTGCGTTGTCGTACAACAAATTATAAGGAAATCCGAGAGTCGGTGCGAGAGACTTTCGTTTTCATCGATTATTACAGAGTGTTAACCCTGGACGTCCGATTTACTGCTTGTTTCGAAATCACCTAAGTCATAGGATGACGTATGAGTTTAGCGCCGAAACAGATCACGCGAATCCGCACCTTCCAGATAGGACTCACCGTATGAAAGCCAACATCCTGCAGCTGAACCCGATCCTCATCCCTGCCATCAACGACAAGCTGGATTCGCTCTACACCATGCACCGCTTGTTCGAGCAAACCGACAAGGATGCCTATCTGCGCGAGCACGGGCCCACGATCCGCGCGGTCATCACCGGCGGCCACACCGGCATTACCAGGGCGATGATGGCGCAACTGCCCGCGCTTGCGGTGGTGGCGGTCAACGGCGTCGGCACCGATGCGGTCGACCTCGAATATGCCCGCGCGCGCGGCCTGCCGGTGACCGGGACGTTCGGGGCGCTGACCGAGGACGTCGCGGATCTCGCCGTGGGCCTGTTGATCGCCACGTGCCGTGGCATGTGCGCGGGCGACCGGTTTATCCGTGCCGGCGACTGGCTCCGCCATCCGCAGCCAAGCGCTATCCCGCTGGCCCGCCGCGTCAGCGGCATGCGCGTGGGCATCGTCGGCATGGGTCGCGTGGGCCGGGCCATCGCGGCGCGCATGACGGCGTTCGGTTGCCCCGTCGCCTACACCGACCTCAAGGCGATGGATGACGTTCCCCACACCTTCGTGCCCGACCTCGTGGCACTGGCCCGCCAGAGCGATGCGCTGATTCTTGCCGCCGCCGCGGACAAGGCGGAGGGCATCGTCAATGCCGAAGTGCTCGACGCGCTGGGCAAGGATGGCTACCTGATCAACATCGCGCGCGGACGGCTGGTCAAGGAAGACGACCTGGTCGCGGCGCTGACATCCGGGCGCATCGCCGGCGCCGGGCTGGATGTCTTCGTCGATGAGCCGAACGTGCCGCAAGCCCTGTTCGCGCTGGACAACGTCACGCTGCAGGCGCACCGCGCCAGCGCCACGCACCAGACGCGGGCCGCCATGGGGGAGATGGTCCTGGCAAGCATTGCCCAGGCGCTGGCCGGGCAACGGCCCGAGTTCAGCCTCACGACCTGAGCGCTGGCAGCCCAGTTCGTTCGCCCGGAAGTCAGGAATCAAAATGAGAGGAGACAAGATGCAGAGCCAATATCTGGCGGCAATGGCCGTGACCGTGACCGTGACCGTGAGCGTGCTGGCGTCCGGCATGGCCGTTGCGCAGTCCTATCCGGCCAAGCCGGTCACCATCGTGATCGGTTCCAGCCCCGGCAGCACCACGGATGGCCTGGCCCGCGCAATGGGTGCCCAGATCACCCGGGAGACGGGCCAGCCGGTCATCGTCGACAGTCGCCCCGGCGCATTCGGCGGCATCGCGGCGCAGCTTGTCGCGCGCTCGGCGCCCGACGGCTACACCCTGTTCATGACCACCAACACCACGCAAGCGGCCAATCCGCACCTGGTGAAGAACCTGCCCTACAACCCCATCAAGGACTTTGCGCCGATCGGCCAGGTGGTCCAGGGCTACATGGTGATGGTGGTGAACCCCAACGTGAAGGCCACGAACGTGCCCGAGTTCATCGCACTGGCCAAGAAGGAGCCGGGCAAGCTGACCTTCGGCTCCGGCTCATCATCGGCGCGGGTCGCCACCGAGCAATTCCAGCACATGACCGGGACGAAACTCACGTACGTTCCCTACAAGGCCAATCCGGCCGCCGTGATCGACCTGGTGGCCGGACAGACCGACGTGATGATCGTCGACCTGACCACCAGCCTGCCGCAGGTCAAGGCCGGCAAGCTGCGCGCGCTCGGCGTCAGCAGCCCGCAGCGCTCGCCGCTGCTGCCCAACGTGCCGACCATCGCGGAGCAAGGCGTGAAGGGCTATGAGTCTGGTTACTGGAACGGGCTGTACGCCCCGGCAGGCACGCCGGCGCCGATCATCAACCGGCTCAACGCGCTGATGCGCAATGCCATGGCGACCGAATCCATCCGCCATTTCGTGACGGAGAACGGCATGGAGGTCAAGGTGTCGTCGCCGGAGGAGCTGGCTAAATTCCAGCTTGCCGAGCTCGCTCGCTGGGGCGCCATCATCAAGACGGCAGGCATCCAGCCTGAATAGCGGCGACGCTCACGGGCTGGATGCAAAACGGGCGCTCAGAACGTAGCGGCCAGCTCCCTCGCTGTTTCCTGCAGGCGCGGCACGAACTCCAGCGAGCGCGACAACGGCGAGCGTGCCGTAGGCGCATGCACGGCCAGCGCCGCCACCACCTGCCCGCGCTCATCCCGCACCGGCACGGCCACGCAGGAGATCCCCGCCACGAACTCTTCGTTGTCCACGCCAAGCTGCTTGTGCGCGCTGCGGTCCAGCTCGGCTTCGAGCAATTCCACATTGGTGACCGTGTTGGGCGTAAAGCGCTCCAGCGGCAGCTGCCGCACCAGCGCGGCGCGCTGCTCGCGCGGCAGCAGCGATAGCAGCAGCTTGCCACTGGCCGAGCAGTGCAGCGGCACGCGCGAGCCCGGCTTCAGGTCCAGCCGCAGCGGCCACGGCGCTTCCATGCGGTCCAGGTACAGCACCGAGGTTTCGTGCAGCATGGTCAGGTTGACTGTCTCGCCGATGTCCGCCACCAACCGCGCCAGGATGGCATGGCGCAACTGCCGCGTACCCGAATGCGTGACGATGGCCACGCCAAGGCGCGACAGGCGCGGCCCCACGGCATAGGCATTGCGCGCGCCCGGCTCGCGGATCACCAGCCCGCCGGCCTCCAGCGCGCCAAGCATGCGGTGCAGCGAAGCCTTGGGCGCTTCGAAACCCTGCATGATTTCCGCCAGCGACAAGGGGCGGTCGGCCGCAACCAGGAATTCGAGCAGGGCGAAGGCGCGCAGCGTAGGGGTGTCGCGGTCCGCCGCTGCCGCGTCGGCAGCCATGCTCGGGGCCGGCGCCGCGGCGGCCGGTTCCTCCAGGCGCAGGGACGCCTTCGCGCGCGCGGGTTTTGCGGGCTTGTTCTTGGGGGCCTCGGAAGGCGCTTTTTTGGGTGCCGCTACTGTTGCCGATTTCAATTCGGACTCCGTTCCGGAAAACGAGACAATTTGATTGTACTTCCGGAGCGGCATTCGCCACTAGCGGCGTATCAAGGCTTGATCCAGTTTTGCCGCCTGCACTTAAAGTCAAAGGCAACTGCAGTTTCACCACCCCTGCGGGGCGGCGACCTACTTTCTTGTCTTGCCAAGAAAGTAGGCAAAGACGGCGCCCCATACGGCCTTGGCACACCTTCACGGCTCGCTTCGCATCGCGCGTTCTTATCCCGCCGGTTGGCTCCCCTCTCCCATACTTGTGGGAGAGGGGCCGGGGGAGAGGGCGGGCGTTCGCCGGGGCGATGGCTCCGCAGGTGCTTCAAGCCGCCCTGGCCAGCGGTGCCTTCATCTGGATGCCCATTTCCGCGAGCGTCTCGCCGATTGCGCTCACCACATTGCGCATCTCATTGGCGTCGATTGCGCCGATGCAGCCCACGCGGAAGGTTTCCACCTGCGTCAGCTTGCCGGGATAGAGGATGTAGCCACGCTCGCGCACCTTGGCGTAGAAGGTCTTGAAGTCGTAGCGGGCGTCGTCCGGTGCGTGGAAGGTGACGATGATGGGGGCCTGCACTTCTGGTGAGAGGTAGGGGCGCAAACCCAGTTCGGCCATGCCGCCCACCAGCGTCCGGTAGTTGGCGCGATAGCGTGCGCCGCGCACCGGTTGTCCGCCTTCTTCCAGGAACTGGTCGAGCGCGGCGCGGAAGGCAGCTACCACGTGCGTGGGCGGGGTGAAGCGCCACTGGGTGGTCTTCTGCATGTAGGTGTACTGGTCGTACAGGTCCAGCGCCAGCGAATGGCTGTTGCCCTGGCTGGCTTCCAGCACGCTCTTGTTCACCAGCACGAAGCCCATGCCCGGCACGCCTTCGATGCACTTGCCGGTGGCGGCCACCAGCGCGTCGAACGGCATGGTGCGCGCATCGATCTCCAGCGCACCGAAGGAGCTCATGGCATCGACGATCAGGCCCTTGCCAAGGCGCGCGCACAGTGCGGCGATCTCGGGCAGGGGGTTGAGCACGCCGGCGCCGGTTTCGCAGTGCACCTGCGCCACGTGGGTGATGGACGCATCGCGCAGCAGCGCGGCTTCGATCAGCGCGGCGGTGGCGGGCTGGTCTTCGGGAATCGGTAGTTCCACGCTGGCTCGTCCCAGCACCTTGCAGATCTTGAGGATGCGCTGGCAATAGGCGCCGTTCTGCGGCACCAGCACCTTGCCGTCGCGCGGCACCACGTTGGCGATGGCGGCTTCCACCGAGAAGGTGCCGCTGCCCTGCATGGGCACGCAGACGTGCGTATCCTGCCCGCGCACGATGGCGATCAGGTCGTCGCACAGGCTGCGCGTGATGGCGTTGAAGCTGGTGTCCCACGATCCCCAGTCCCGCAGCATGGCTTGCTTGGTGGCGAGCGAGGTGGTGAGGGGGCCGGGGGTCAGCAGGATGGGGTCGTTGCCGCGGATCATGGCGTGCTCTTGGATTGGGATCAGGGGAGTGGTTGGCTCCGGCCGGTGTCTCCAGCCGGATGACGATGGGTCGATTAGTCGATGGGTTGCTTAACGTTTAGTCGTTGCGCCCGGATCGCCGCCAGGCCAGGGCGCCAGCACAAAGCACAGCAGGGCGAGCACCAGGCTATCCGGCGCCACCTTGGCGAAGCCGTCGGCGTATGGCTTCAACGTCTCGATTTCCCTCGCCGTGTGGACGGTGAGGTCGTCTTTTGCGCCAGCGCGGCACTAGCCGAACAGAGGGCCAGTGCACCGGCAGCCAGGTACGGAACGAGCCTGAACGTCGCTTTCATGTGGGGCTTCTTGTGGCATTTTAGGTGGTGTTGTGTGTCAATTTGGTGAATTTGTTGCAGTAATTTTGGTGTGTTGCACCACCAAAGAACAGCCCCATTTTACCGTTAAACGATTGTTTTTAAACACTTTAAATACAAATGTATGGCTTCTTCTGGATGTTGGAGGCGTTTCGCGCCTATCGCCGCTGCCAAGTTTGTTGACAATATACAAACTGCTTGCTTTAATGACAACCAGGATTTTCGATGTACCCGAATCAGGAGTCTTCATGTCACGGCCAGCCGCTCAGTCGAGCGATATCGCGATCCTGCAGAGCCAGTCGCTGACCACCCTGGTGCAGCGCGAGCTTGAAATGCGCATCGTGTCCGGCGGCCTGCTGCCAGGCGCCAGGCTCAATGAAATCGAACTCGCGGGCGAGTTCAATGTGTCGCGCGGCCCGCTGCGCGAAGCCTTCCGGGCGCTGGAGCAGGCCGGCCTGCTGCGCACCGAGAAAAACCGCGGTGTGTTCGTGCGCGCCATCTCCCTGGAAGAAGCCGACGAGATCTATGCGCTGCGCGCGGTGCTGGATGAGTACGTAGGCCGGCTGCTCGCCGCCAACATCACGGCGCAGGGCGTGCGCGAGCTGCGTGCGCTGATCGAGGCCATGGGCGCGGCCAGCACCGCGCGCGACCTCGACGAATACACCCGTCTTAACCTCACCCTGCATGACCGCATGGTCGAACTCGCCGGCAACCGCAAGCTGGTGGAAACCTACCGGCGCCTGGTCAAGGAACTCACCTTGTTCCGGCGCGAGGCGCTTTCCGCCGACAGCAACGCCATCCCCGCCTCTACCCGCGAGCACCGCGAGATCGTGTCGGCCATAGCCGCGCGCGATGTCGAGCTGGCGGGCAGGCTGATGCGCGAGCACGTGGAACGCGGCCGCGCCCGCATGCATGCCGCCGTGGCGCCAGTGGATGGCGGCGCCGCAACCGATCAGCCCTGAAGCCTTTCCTTTCCCGCACAGGAACCCCGACATGTCGAACCCGAATCTTTCCAGCGTCGCCGCCCCGAGCATCACTGTCAATCAGCGCACCTACCAATGGATGAAACAGCCCGTGGTGGTGGTCTGCGTGGACGGATGTGAATTCGATTACCTGGAAGCCGCCGCCGCCAGCGGCCGCGCGCCGTACCTGAAACGGCTGCTGGCCGAGGGCGCGAGCTTTCGCGGGGCATGCGTGGTGCCCACCTTCACCAACCCGAACAACCTGTCCATCGTGTGCGGCGCGCCGCCGGCGGTGCACGGCATCTGCGGCAACTACTTCTTCGATCGCAGCGCCAACGGTGGCCGCGGCGAGGAAGTGATGATGAACGACCCCAAGTACCTGCGCGCCGGCACCATCCTGGCCGCCTTTGCCGATGCCGGCGCCAGCGTGGCGGTGGTGACCGCCAAGGACAAGCTGTGCCGGCTGCTCGGCCATGGCATGCGCGGCATCTGCTTCTCCTCGGAAAAGGCCGACCAGGCCACGCTGGAGGACAACGGCATCGACAACGTGCTGGACCTTGTCGGCATGCCGGTGCCGAGCGTGTACAGCGCCGAGCTGTCCGAGTTTGTCTTTGCCGCCGGCGTGCGGCTGATGGAAACCCGCCGGCCGGACCTGATGTACCTGTCCACCACTGACTACATCCAGCACAAGTTCGCTCCCGGCTCGGACGGCGCCAATGCGTTCTACGCCATGATGGACAAGTACCTGGCGCAGCTCGACGCGCTCGGCTGCGTGGTGGCGCTGACCGCCGACCACGGCATGAACGCCAAGCACGATGACGCTACCAAGGCCCCTAACGTGATCTACCTGCAAGACCAGTTCGACAGCTGGATCGGCCGTGGCGTGGAAGCCGGCGGCGCGCGCGTGATCCTGCCGATCACCGATCCCTATGTGGTGCACCACGGCGCGCTTGGCTCCTATGCCACCGTCTACCTGCCGGAAGATGTCGACCGCGCCGCGCTCAAGGGCAAGCTGGCGGACCTGCCGGGCATCGAAAGCGTGCTCGACAACGCCGAAGCCTGCGCGCGCTTCGAGCTGCCGCCGGACCGCGTGGGCGACCTGGTGATCGTCAGCGACAAGCACGTGGTGCTGGGCACCAGCCAGAGCCGCCACGACCTGTCCGGGCTGGACGCACCGCTGCGCTCCCACGGCGGCGTGTCGGAGCAGACCGTGCCGCTGGTGTTCAACCGCGCCACGGCGGGTATTCCCGGCAAGGCGCAGCTGCGCAACTTCGACATCTTCGACGTCGCGCTCAATCACCTGCACTGAGCGCCGCCCGCATCCGCGGCCGTATCCGCATTCACCCCGATTCGTATCCGTCCCGAACTCCTGACGCGAGAACCGACATGAACGCCCCTAAGTTTTCCACCGGCCAGGTCAGCCCGCACTTCCGCGCCGAAGCGCTGCGCATCGATGGCAAGAAGGTCATGCGCGAGCGCGTGATCGAAGTGTGCAACCCGTACGACGGCTCGCTGGTCGGGACCGTGCCGATGGCCAGCGTGGAAGACGTGCGCCAAGCGTTTGCCGTGGCGCGCGCCTACCGCTCCACGCTGACCCGCTTCGAGCGTGCCGCCATCCTCAACCGCGCCGCCGCGCTGCTGCGCGAGCGCGTGGAGGAGGCGTCCGACCTGATCACGCTGGAGTCCGGGCTATGCAAGAAGGATTCGCTGTACGAGATCGGCCGCGTGGCCGATGTGCTTGGCTTTGCCGCCAACGAAACCCTGCGCGATGACGGCCAGCTGTTCTCGTGCGACCTGACCCCGCACGGCAAGAAGCGCCGCGTGATGACCCAGCGCTCGCCGTTCCTCGGCGTGATTTGCGCGATCACGCCGTTCAACCATCCGATGAACCAGGTCGCGCACAAGGTGGCGCCGTCCATTGCCACCAACAACCGCATGGTGCTCAAGCCTTCGGAAAAGGTGCCGCTGTCCGCCTACTACCTGGCCGATATCCTCTATGAAGCCGGCTTGCCGCCGCAGATGCTGCAGGTGGTCACGGGCGACCCGCGCGAGATCGCCGACGAACTGATCACCCACCCCTCGGTGGATCTGGTCACCTTCACCGGTGGCGTCGGCATCGGCAAGTACATCGCCAACAAGGCCGGCTACAAGCGCGTGGTGCTGGAGTTGGGCGGCAACGATCCGCTGATCGTGATGGACGATGCCGACCTGGAGCGCGCCACCGACCTGGCGGTGCAGGGCTCGTACAAGAATTCCGGGCAACGCTGCACGGCGGTCAAGCGCATGCTGGTGCACCAGGCCGTGGCGGAGCGGTTTACCGAGCTGGTGGTGGAAAAGACCCGGGCATGGAAATACGGCGACCCCATGGACCGCACCGTGGACATGGGCACCGTGATCGACGCCGAAGCCGCCGCGCTGTTCGAGTCCCGCGTGAAAGAAGCCGTTGCGCAGGGCGCCCGCCTGGTGCTCGGCAACCACCGCGACGGCGCGCGCTACTCGCCCACCGTGATCGACCGCGTGGACCCCGCCATGACGGTGGTGCGGGAGGAAACCTTCGGCCCGGTCTCGCCCATCATCACCTTCCGCGATATCGACGATGCCATCCGCATCGCCAATGGCACGGCCTTTGGCTTGTCCTCGGGGGTGTGCACCAACCGCATGGATGACTTTGCCCGCTTTGCCGATGAATTGCAGGTGGGCACCGTCAACCTGTGGGAGGTACCCGGCTATCGTATCGAGCTGACGCCGTTTGGCGGGATCAAGGATTCGGGGCTTGGCTACAAGGAAGGGGTGCAGGAGGCGATCAAGAGTTTTACTAATCTGAAGTCGATTACGATGCCATGGGGGTAGGGGGTAGGGGC
>NZ_LZZU01000094.1:0-14572 GCF_014170355.1 Cupriavidus sp. UME77 | reverse complement strand
CTTCGCGACCGTGCGTCACCGCACGACGCGCACGCGCAATTGTGTGTCACGAGCAACCTTCCTTGGCCTAGCCTTCAAGCTGATCGAGGAAGCCGAGAAAACATGGCGCCGCATCAATGGCGCCGAACACATTGAACTGCTCTTGAAGGGCGTTCCCTTCAAGGACGGAACTCCGGCGCATGACAATCCGCCGGTTCAGCAGAAACTCGCCGCCTGACGACCGGCCACGATCACCCCCGTACACCACAATTGACTTTATCTCGCAAGAACGACGCGGCAGATGCAGCGGCGATCTGTGAGGCGGTGACCCGCCCCAACATGCGCTTTGTACCGACCAAGGACGAACACCAGCAAGCCATCCTTTGCTTGCATCGCACCCGCCAGGGTTTTGTCGAGGAGCGCACCGCGGTCTACAACCGGCTCCGTGGGTTGCTAGCCGAATTTGGCGTCGTCTTACCACAGAAGCCTGACCGGCTACGAAGGGAGATCGGAGCGCACCTGGAATCCCTCCCGGGTTGGGCCAACCGGTGCATTAGCGATTTGCTGGAGCACGTTAGTGGCGTGGAGGATCGGCTGGCCGAGTACGACCGAGCCATTGCCGACATAGCGCGCGATGACGCGCGCAGCCGGCAACTCATGCAACTACGCGGAATTGGCCCGACCACAGCCAGCGCATTGCTGGCAAGCATTGGGATGGGGCACGACTTCAAGAATGGGCGGCAGGTAGCCGCCTGGCTCGGCCTGACGCCGGGACAACATAGCAGCGGCGGCAAACAACGGCTGGGCAGCATCACCAAAGCGGGAGACGCGTATCTGCGCACGTTGCTGGTGCTCGGGGCTCGCGCGGTGATGGCAAATCTTGGCAACAAGCAGGACCGGTTCAGTCGTTGGGTCAGAAGCCTGGTTGAGCGTCGGGGATACTGGCGAGCGGCCGTCGCGATCGCCGCCAAGAATGCGCGACTGGCCTGGGCAGTCTTGCAGTTCGGAGACGCCTTCATGCCAGAGCCTAGCTCCCAATGAACTTGATTTTTCCGCGAAACAAGCAATCTGCAGGAGGCCAGATAAGGAAAGATGCATAGAGCGCAGATCAGAGTTGCACTGCCAGCGTTGATGTGAAGCGGGTTGGACCCGCGCGAGGCGTACCTGAGGAAAGTATGGGGAACTTCAATCCCGATAATCGAACGAGGCCCCCGCGCGCGTCTTACATCAGGGTCCGGGCTTTTTGCCCAATATGACCGTTTGTAGTACCGTAGTCCTTCACCTTCTCCCATCACACTGGACGAGCAATAAAGCATCTGCCATGGAGAACTTCGATTGGGCTTGCAACCAACGGGGAAGCCCTTGTAGTACTTTTCGTGCATGTATGGACCCGACGCTGCTGCGTACCCTGTTCCTGTGCGACTATTTCAGCAACGTCGAGTTTCGCCGAGAACTCCATGCGCTACTCAATCGCGGTGAGTCGGTGCACGAACTGGGGTAATCGTCCGAATCGTGCAAAATCTGGCGGTTTTCGCGTGGAGAGCTGCTTGCTGTAAGGCTTAACGGCTCCCAGGCATTCTCCCATTCGGCGAACTCGCAAGTCATTGATCCAAATGGGTTTTCAGGATCAAACCGCCAGATTTCGCACGGAAAGAACGACTACCCCAACGATTGTCCGACGGAATGGTCAACCCTAGACCCATAGGCCTTCATAGTTTGCCGACCGTGACGAAGGCGGCCGCCTCGGCCTTCTAATGGACACTGGTAAGGGCATCGGAGAACTGACGCCCACGATCATTGCCTCTCCCTGTCCAAGTGTTGGAAGGAACTTGGCAGCGGATGAGTCGAGTTCGCCGCACGCCTTTTCCACGACGTTCCTGTCCCTTTCATTTATGAGGCGGTGAACAATAAACATACCCATTTGGCTGAGGACGTCTTCCGGAATGTCTCGTGGACGCTGCGTCGCGAGCACGCATGTTAGCGAATACTTGCGTCCCTCCTTAGCAATCAAGCCAAAGGCATCCAAGTCTGTCCGCGAGAATTCGTCTCCAACGGACTTGTCGAGAAATTGATGCGCTTCATCGAGCAGAACGACGACCGGCATGTCGACGAACTGTCCTTGGCGAGCAAGTCCAAGCAGATACCGACCAACAGCGTTGGCGATGACCTCTCTAGCGTTGTGCTCAAAGGAGAGATACTCCAGGCTAACGCGCAAGACGCGCTGGGTGGGGTCGGCCAGGAATGCTTGAATAACGTCGGGAAGTCGGTCCAGTCCCGCCGGCGAGAACAAGCACTCAAGGCTAGGTGAATTCAGCTCGCTCTCGATGCGAGAAATCAGGGTGACGCACGCAGACTGTTCGTTCGGGGTTGGTCCGCCCCAGTGCGTGGCCGCCTGGGCTCCAAACGCACTTGGATATACGCATTCTTCCCATACTTGGTTCGAAAGACGCGTGATGTCGAAATACGTTCCCGGCTGGCTCAAGGCGACTGCATTCTGGATGCACGCTTGCTCGAAGGCCTGCTTCTGCTGGCCAGCTTTTCGAACATGCCCATTGTTCACTAAAGCTGGAGCCATTTGGGCGACTTTCAGGCTCTTCAGTGCTTCCTTGAGCTTTGGCGCTTGGACCCCGGGGCTTGGACGCAACAGCACGAAGAGGTCGGACTCCGTCAATTGCCAGTACGGGAAGCTAACAAAGCGGCGAGGGTCGTGTGGGCCTGTTCTTCTCCCACCCAAGTGGACGTGAACGACTCCTGGGGCGTCTTGAGTCTGAAACTCGCCTGTTGCGTCGAAGAGAATGGCTTTTCCACTCAGTCGGACGATCTCTTCCACGATAAGCGCAAGCGTCCAACTTTTTCCCCCACCGGTGGCGCCGAGGACAGCGCAATGCCGGCCGAGAAGGTGGCTCGGCGACAGCGAGACCTGGGTATCCCTTGCGTGAGGGAAGTTTGCGAGTTGGATTCGCCTTCCTTCCGGCGTGTTGCCGAATTCGACAACTTGCTTGACCAGCAACGGATGGGCAGAGAAAACATGCTGGCCTATTCTTGGGGCCACTGGCACGCCTCGAAGAGCCATCCCGGTCTGAGGGTCAATAGCGGTGAGGAGCTGAACCATGCCCAAAGGGTTAGGCCTCTCGTCGCGATCACGCATCGGCTCTACGGCCAGGCGGTCGCGTTCAGGGAGGCGGGTCTCTACTAAGCGGCCGAGTACTGCATGTTCTTCACCCTCGATGATGACGAACTCGCCCACTTGTCCCCGCTGGAAAGGGTAGCCGCCCACGTGGGTGCTTCCAGGTCGAGGTGAAAGCGGCAAATTCACGTCTACCGATGCTGGGCGAACCGTGCAGACAGAGCCGATGTACCGTTGTCTGTCATAAGGTGAGACGACGAGCCCGCTCATGCTGCACCAACGCGGCGAAGCCGCTCCATATGGCGCTCAAGGTCCGTTTCTGCGGCTAGGTCCGGTACCAAGGGAACCAAGGCTTCGAACCCGCAATTGAGCATTGAGATGCGCGCATCGCCAGCGGCGGCGAGGTTACGTAGCTTTCCCAAGTGTCTATTGTCGGCGCATTCTCCCGGGCCTTGCTGTAGACCATTGTCCCAAGGTGCCAGATTTGGGCTCACGACGACCACTTTCAGCGAGAGGTTCGAGCGCATCGCCGACATGATAGGTTCGGCGAGGTGGCTATCGTTAAAGCCAAATCCAACCACTAGCAAGCCCGTATCTGGCTCGCGCAAGGCCGATTGGAACGCGCCGATCATTTCCAGGTAGGGCTGCTCAAATGCAAGTTCGTACTTTGTGTTGCGCGGGTAAATCAGTACAGGCTTACCGCCAGCTGTCCATTTCATGACTTCTCCGGACGGCTCGTGGCGCTGCCAGTCTACTGATCCGTGGAGCTTATACAGGTGAAACAGATTGGGGATTGGGTCGAGGGCCTCCGTGTCACCAACACGGCGAACCGTCTCATAGGTGAAGTGGATTGCATCGAACGTAGGCGGTGCTGTATGGGAGAAGCCGTCCACCACCACATAACGACCTTGACGCCCAGCCTCTTCGAAGCAGCGATCGTAGTTGGTGGTGAAAATTTTGGCTCGTGATTTTCGTTGCGAGCGCCTCGCTACTCGGCGCAAAAACTCCGTATGTACCGGCAGCGGATGGTCCCAGGTGACAAAGTTCGTGGCTTCAATGATGTTGGCTTCAGCCAAGGCGATGAATCGAACAACGGCGTCTTTGGGCGGACCACCCAGGAAGGCCTCTGCCAATCGGCACCTCGACAGTAGAGCTTCAATGTCTTGTGTTGTCGCTGGATGCCCAACGATGTCAAGAATCTGAACGAACGTTGGGTCAGGAGGGTTCACCGCCGGAGCGGCTGCATTCTGTCTTGATTGGACGCGCGCCCACAGGTCACGCATGGTAGGCGCCGTAGCACCTCCCGCGACTGATGGCTGTACACAAAGTGAGGTTCCCAGTCCGGACAGAACAACGAGATTGTTACAGAGGAGGACGTCAGAAAGCGCGCGCTTGGCCTCCGCGACGGCAGGATCCTGAACTGGAGCATCGTCAGCGCCTGCCACATCGACCAGTGGCTCCTCTTCGGCTAACCAGCCGTTGGTCCTCGAGGTTAGAGTTTTCATTCGTTTATCGCAGCCGTATAGTTACGTAGAGATGAGCAGCGGCATTGGAGATGTCACACATCGGACTGGGGGTTATGGCGTTAGCCACCTCTCATCTCTGCCAATAAGCGCCAAGACTCCCTGTGATTATCGCAGCGGACGTCCTGTACGAGAGTGCCGGTCGAAGGAGAAGACATGTTCAGCAGGATGCGCTCAACTAAACACAGCAACGCCGAAAACGCTCCAACCCTCTGGGTCTTGTTCATTGATTCTCCGTTCAATTTGACTCAATGAAAGAGCCCGTCAGCACGTCTGACCCGCCGCACTTCGGGCAGCGAGCGCGCATACCATACGCGCTGGTCCGTTTGCTGAGGACCGCTTGCGGATCAGGGGGCACAGAATCGAAACCCTCGAACGAACGACCGGAGCGGCCCCAATCGTCGGAATGTTCAGTCCAGACACCCGCGTGACCGCATCCTTGGCAGGTTGCAACGTACCGATCATGTTCCGTGGACATTTTGCCTTTTGCTATCGAACTCTCGAGATTCCAAACAAGCGATTGAGCACCTCATCCAGACCGCCGAGGGCCTCGAACTCCCCCTTTGTCAGAATTCGCTGATTCGGCCTCTCCGCCTTCACGCCCTGCGCGTTTGCACGCGTTTGCCGCACAGCAGCATGATCGGCGATTTCTGGCAGTGGGTGGCTGGGCTTTCCCCCGAACCATCGGTAGTCCACGATCTCAAGGTCATCAGTGACACCGAGCCAGATCACGCAGCCGCTTGGCGTCTGCCCAAGCTTAAGGTTGACGTTGATGTTCGCGCGCGATCCGTCGACCAGCGAGGCCTTGAACTGGATATGCCTGATTACATTGCCGCAGCTCATGACGAGGTCATACCCGCTCGTGTCGAATTCCCCTCGGAGAACTTCGACATCCATGATACCGAGTTGCCAGAGACGCCGCATCGCGTCGCCTATGAAGACGTGCTCGACGATCCTCTCGCGGAGCACCGAATACGCGGCGTGCTTTGCACTGACGTCGTAGCTTCCTCCCTGTTCGATATTCATTTCCTTACCTGCCTTTCCTACCCCCTTCGTGGAACGCCCACGGACAAGACCCGCAATTCTTTCCCACGAAGCGCGCGCAGGCGAGTGATTGCAACCCGGCGGAGCAACCGAGTAGGCGCACTCAAAGCCCTTGATGCCTGCGCCACGGAGACGACGTTCGGCCTTCTTTCCAAGAGCGACAACAAGCGCCTCCGGAAACAGACTGAGTTGAGGAGCGAGAAATCGTGTTGTGCATTCTCGCTCCATGGTGCGTTGAACGGGACCACACTCCTTCGGTGCGGAGCACAACACGGAATCTGTGATCCACGTTCTCCGCATCTGCTGTTCGAACGTTAGGTCTGGCCAACAGAGGTCGAGTAGCTTTCTAACGTTCCTGTGGAAGAGGTCCTTTCCATTAGCAAAACAATCCCATGCGTACTGGTTCACGGACGTGAGACGTCCTGCTGGCGACCCGTCGCCGTCATGCGATTCCGACCCGTGAGGGTCTCCCGGTTCGGCGCACACCAGAACTAGTCGGACTTCTTCTGTATTTGCAATGGCGCCGCAAAAACCACGAGGGACCTGCCCGCTCGAAGGATCCCAAACTGCCTGGTGGCACCCGCCAAGGAAGCCCTTGCATGGCTCATATGCTGGGTGCAACAGCGATAGGATCTCTTGTACGGGCTCCATATGCTTTTCCGTTTCACCTAGGTACTACTTCATCTTTTGATGGCCGATCAGAACCGACTTCTACTGTTCGGCTTCGTCGCTGGGTGTCGTTCGTGAAATTCTCGTTCCAGAAGCTGCGCGCCGTCGCGACATAATTGTGATACTTGATTTCGTTCGGAAGATCCAAACCAAGGGTCGCTAACTCGCCCGTCGTTGGGTCGATTACACGCACGGCGCAGTCTCCGTTGCGCTCCGTTCCGGACCGTACATGCTTAACCACGTACCGCGTCAAGAATCGAAGCCATTCATCGTGAGTGGCGAAATACCCAAACAGCCTTACATACGCTCGTCCGTTGTCCTTGATCGTCGGTTTCTTGAATCCACCGTGGCTTTTCATGTCAGCGCCCTTTTCCGTCTTACTGCGAGCCCTACTGGATCAGGCCGCGCGCCATCAGGGCCGTCTTGACGGCCGTCGCGACCACGGACACGGCTGCGAGCGCGGCTCCCCGACTGTTCCATTGAGCACTCTTGCGGAAGGCATCGGCCTGGTCGGCATCCCATCCGGTTGGGACCGTGATGCGGGCCGATCGTGCCCAGCACGCTGCAGAGCACGACGCCAGCAGCGCCGCGGCGAAATCAAAATACACAGAGGGATTCATCTGCTTCCTTTTCCTTGTTATGAACTTCAGCGCGCAAGCATGTCGTACGCAGAGCGCAGGTTCGATTCGGTATGGCTGAGCTTCTGCTGCAGCTCGCGTTTCTGGTCAACGACGGTGGCGAACACTTCTTCACTGGCCTCGATCTCGTTCGCTGCATCGAGCAGCGCCTGTTGAACCTCGGCCGGAAGCTTGCCGCTGTATCGCTGCGCGTAGCAACGTAGACGGCCCGGCGTCTTCGATGTGAACTCAGCGGGCACTCTCGCGCTCATGCTTTTCCGCGCTCTGGGCTAATTGAACAACGTGTAGGTCAGAAAGCCGGTGGCGATGACCGCACAGACGGCGGATGCTACGGCTACCCGCACTCCCCATTGGTTCATCTTCCGGCCCTTCTCCGGCGGCCGGAACACATGGGCGTCGATAGGTACGCTCCAATCTCCATCTAACTCAGTCTCAATGCGCTGATGGATGTCCTTGGCCATGGTGTCGAACGACCTGGAGGCCAGAGTAAGATTCAGGACCGCCAGGATGACGCCGGCGCCGAACAGCGCCAAGACAATAACCAGGGCTCGTTTCAGGGCAGCAGCGTTCGCCCCGTTCGCCAACAGTGTGGTTGAGCCAGCGACGCCGGCCGCATTCAACACCACCAGATGCTTCACGGATTCCAAGTCCCATTCAGCGGCCTGATCGTTTAGGCGCATGGCCCAGTCCACAAGACTCTTGCGCGCCTGAAGCCTGCGCTCATGCTCCTTAGACATCTCTGAAAGATTTGACATAATCTATATATGCTTTTTTGCGGCACATTGCGCCAAGGGGCTTTTCCGTGGAATTGAGTTGGTCCTGCCGGCAACCGGCTTTCCTCCGCTCAAATCTTCTTCTGAAGGGGAGAGCCTTTTTGACCAGACGCAGAACGAGCGTCGTCGTAGTTGCCGTACACGCCGGCGAAATTGTGAGCGTCCATCGACCGGTCATAGGTCTGTGCGATGTACACGATTTCGGGATCGGTTTGCCGCCCCACCACACCGACCTCAAGTACGCTGTTGCCGCTGCCCACGTTCGGTCGCTCGCGATGAACGCTGACAAACTGCACCCCGCGCATGGCGTCGTCAATAACGACAAATGTTTTCATGACTTTTCCTACGCCTTCTGGCCCGTGAGCTTCACCGGCTCGTCCTCAAGGTCGTTGATTTTCTTCAGCCGCCCCCCTCGGATGCCGTCTGCTTCCCTGAATTCCCGCGAGATCGCGGCGATATGCTCCTCGCGGATCTCGTTGGGCATTTCGTAGCGGATTCGCATCAGCAACTGCATGCACTTCTGATCGAATCCGTAGTATGCATTGGACTTTTCCGTTGAGAAAGGCTACAAGCGTTCGCCATACAGATCGAGCCCCATCAGGCAGCGCTCGACCGTTGCGTTCGTTGTCACCCTATCTGCGGGTGTCACGACTACGATCCGTGATGACTTCGGGTCTTCGTGCTGCTGGATCTCAATTCGTGCGCCTTCCGGTAGTAGATACTCCAACTCCATCGGGAAGCGCTGGATGGCATCCACCACCCCATCAGCAGTTTTCTCTGTGCGATACGGATTTGCCTTCGTTGGGCCGTCGTATTGGTAGTACGCGCGATATGCGAATCGGTTCATTTTCTTTTCCTAGCTGGATTGCGCCTGAAAGGTTTTTCCGACCGGTCTGCCGGCTATTTGGTGATGACGGTTGACACCCCATTGTCTAGGCGCATCACGGGATTGCTGGCGTGGTCGACGCACTTGAATGTGATTGACGCGCCGCCGAGGCGAACGCCCGGAACATTGGGTGTCGTCGATTGGGTCACCAGCTCGAATTCCTTATTCATGCCGGCACAAAACTGATACCCCTCGCCCATCAAATTGCCTGCAACGGCCGAGACGTCGCCAAATATTCCTGCTGTATTTGTCTTGGAGGAGTAGTAGGTGTCCGCACCAATTTTTGTCGGTGCGGTGCTTGCGCAACCGGCCAGAGCCATGACAACGAGTGCAAAAGTGGCCAAAGATTTCTTGCGGGATCTATCAGTGACTTTCATCGTCCTTTCCTTCTGCCGGCACAGCCGGCGTTTTCCGTGTTACCGCCAATCGGTGTCGGCACAGGCGAGGATATGCGACAGGTGTGACGCTCGGTCGCTCGCGATGAAATTTAACTGCTCTTCGACGTTCTCAGGCGTCCAAAGCTGATAGTCGCTGAAATCGCCGGAGTCGCCGAAGCTCAGGGTTGAGACAAGATCGCCGCCCGTGTGGGCATGGCAGAACGCGCCCACAATCGCGCTGTAGTCTGCGCCCCGATACCACGATGACGAGACCTCCGCCACATGAACTGCCTGCTTTGTCTCGTGGCACACCAGATGAATTCCGTGGCTCATAGCTTTTCCTTTGGCTTTCGCCTCACTGACAGCGCGGCGGCAATGATCAGGACTTGCCGGCAAAGCTAGGAGGTTACTTCGAGCCAGCAGCCACTGCTTCCTTGAAGGTCTTCCCGGCGGTGAATGCGGGAACAGTCGTCGCAGCGATCTTGATGATCTCGCCCGACTGAGGATTACGACCGCCACGCGCTGCCCGCGCGGAACTCTTGAAGGTGCCGAAACCCGGTACCGCAACGTCGCCTCCAGATGCAACTGTGCCCTGATTGATATCGATGCAGGCATTCACGGCGCGCTCGGCTTCCGCCTTGGTGAGGTCAGTCTTCTGGGCGATTGCCGCAATCAATTCGGATTTGTTCAACTTCCTTCTCCTGGGGTGGGGTGACTTAAATGGACGACTCACGGTTGGCGCCGATAGCGGCAACGATCAGGAGTCCAAGCATTTCCGTTGTGGCAGTAGACTGCCATCGCCGCCCATAGGCGGCCGCGCTCGAAGCGCTATCGCGCCGTACTGGCGGCGGTGGGGCCAAGCAGCGGAACTGCACTTCGGCCGAGGCGTAGGTACCGTAGCCCGAATCCTTGCCGGTGCTGGCCACCGGCGACATCACGCGCCCTTGGTCCGCGCAATACCTCGCTGCCTGCTGGAACATGCGCGCTTTGACAGCACTGGCCGAGTAGTCGGTGAAGTTCCCAAGCCCTCCAATCATGTACATGTCGGGGCGATCGGGACAACACCATCGGTACCGGTGGTGGCACAGCCGAGCAGCGCCGTGGTAGCCAGCATCGCGAGCGGGAGTCTTGTTCTCATAGTACGCATTTATTGTTGGGTTGAACTTGCTCTTGCGTGAAGTGCTTTTCCTTGTTCACGTACTCACGGCCCAGGATATGGTGCGACCGGCTGACCGTCGTCTTGCGAAAGATATTGCCTCAGTCTTCTCACTTGCTGGTAAAGCCCCGGGAGGTCGTTCTGGATGGTCTTCCAGACAATTTCCAGATCCACCTTGAAATAGCCGTGCGCGACGGCGTTGCGCATCTGATAGGCAAACGCCAGAGGCACCTCAGGGTGCGCAGCCGCAAACTCCGGATAGTGATCCTCCACGTTGTGGCTTGCTTCGCCGATGATCTCGATGTTGCGGATCACCGCGTCCTGTGCCATCTCGTTTCCGAGGAACACCTCTTCGTCCATGTCCTCCGTGTAGCGGGCAATCCGGTCGATTGCCTCCAGAATGTGGTCCAGATAGTCGGCCAGTCGTTGTTAGTCTCGACTCATACCGGCACCGCTTCGGCAAGAACAGTCGCCCGGAACTTTTCAGGCAGCGCCTTCGGAGTCAGGACGTCAACGGGAACGCCAAGCAATTGAAGCAACTCGTGCCGAATCGCGCCGATATCGAACAGCGTCGTTTCTGGAGTCGGGTCGATCAGGATATCGAGGTCGCTGCCTTCAACATCGTCACATGAACGACCGAGCCAAATACGCGAGCGTTTCGGGCGCGATGGGATTCCACCACGCGTCGAATAGCCTCCCGGTGGGAAGCAAGTGCTAGAGATGGTTTCATAGCTTGCTAACTTCTTTCTCATTCTGCCATACAGATCCAATGAAATACCCCCCCAATGGGCGGGGTATTTCAAGCGCTTTTTGCTTCCCAGACCAGATTCTCTCGAACGTAGGCCCAAACGACTTCAGGCATGTTGCGAAAGTCTGTTGTCTCGGTTGGAGCAAGCCACTTATCCAGCGTCTTCTCCGGCACGCTGATGCGCTTCGCAAATGCAACTCGTGTCATGCCAAGCGAGCCCATCGCCTCGCGCAAGAACTCCTGCTGCGGCTGCTCGCCAGCCTTTCTCTTCTCCCCCATCAGATAACTCCTGCGACGATGGCCGACAGGCGTACTGGGTCGCCCTCCACCAAACGTTTAACGGCAGATAGGCTCGAAACTCCAATCAACTCCTGAATCAGCTTGATCGAGCGCCCCTGGCGGTGGAGCATCACTGCAAACGTCCGACGCGCCGCACTTGCGTTGCCGTTGGCGATGCCGGCCTGCTGGTGGAGCCTCCGAAAAATCTCCGTCAGCGACTCGCACGAATAGCTGACGGCCCCCGCTGCCGTGACACGCCGCGTGAAGGCGAACGGTTCGCCCTCGCCGGTAACGAAAAGCGGACTTTGATGATCCAGGCCACGGTATGCAGCGGGGCTCGTCGTGATGCCGTGCCTGGCGGCATGCCGGTGCTCTAGGTACTGGTCTATCGCAGCCCGCACCTTTGTGCTCGCCCAGAGCAACGGACGAGCCTTGCCATTGAATGCTATCTCAGCCCTCAAGGCGGATTCGACCCGCGGCCGCCCGTTCACTTGGAGATAGTCGGACACGAGCAACTTCGCAATTTCGTTGGGTGTGATTCCAGTGCCGTAGGCAACCATCAGCAAGGCGACATCGCGGTTACTGTTCTGCCCAGTGACCGCCGCGACCTTCAGCGCATGCCGTATCTGGTTGTCTTCAATGACTGGTGGCTTTGTCATCCTGTAATACGTCCCATTTTTGGTTGCATTACGAGACAGTATGCAGAGGGTCAGGACGAATTGCAACGCGCGGCCCCACTGGTCGGCCGGTCCTCGGAAAAAGCTGACGCCACGTGTCCGCCGGAGGCTAGCATTCGTCGGTGGGCCGCATATGGGGCGGCATCAGCACGATGCCGTCCGTGAGCAGTGCATGGCCGGCGTGCGATGCAGGCCAGCATGTGCTAGCCGTCGAACTTGATTTAGTAGTGCCAGGTGCTGGTGCGGGGCAGCGTCTTGCGTGCCTCGGCCAGCATCGGCGTGCAGCTGGCGAGATCCGATGCCAGCAGCGACTGGCGCGGCTTGGCCATGGCGACCTCGCTTGGAGCTGGGATGGCGTCAGCGTGGCGCGGCCCCAGGGTGGACGACGGTGATGGAGCCAAGCAGCAGCGCGATGATCAGGGCGTACAGGGGGGTAGACCACCGGCAGGTTGTGCTTGCGTTGGGTGATGCGCTAATGCCGACGACTTGGGGCGCGCTGGCTGGCCCTTGATGTAGCCACTACTCCAGGCGCGGGCCTCGTCGGAGGTGTGGGGTAGGGCAGGCGGACAACGGATCGCTGAGGCGGCCGGCGTCGAAGCCGCCCCGCCAGGTTGGTCGTCTAGGGCGACAGCGGGCGGCGGGGCCTGTTGCATGGTCGAATTACAGAATTGGCCGATTTCCTTTATTACAAGCGTCCCCCGTGGCTATCCGCCATGCAGGGCCATCGCCGCGCGCGCCAGCATCAGCAGCCGGTTTTCCCGTCGGTTTGCATAAATTTGTTCTTGCTGGTCCCTTGCCAGGTAGCCGTTCCCGAGGCACTGGGAACAATACTGCTTCAATTCATTTTGCAGAATATTGTTCCTTCGGCCGATGGTTGAAGCAATTTTGTTCCTTTGCCAACGGCTCGGTCCATTGCTGGCCGGCACGCTGCGGCTTGCGAAGCCGGTGACGGCTACCGTCGGTTGGCACAATATTGTTCCTGCTGGTCGCCCGCCAAGCGGCCGTTTCCGAGGCGCTGGGAACAATTTTACGTCAAGGAATTTTGCAGAAAATTGTTCCTCCGACCGACGTTTGGAGTAATTTTGTTCCTTTGCCAACGGCTCGATCCGTTGCTGGCCGGCACGCTACGGCTTGCGAAGCCCGGAACGGTTGCCGTCAGAGGGTGCCGCGCGATCGCGGTGCCAAGTCGGGGCCACGCGGACGGGGTGGGAGGGGGCTACCGCCATACTCTGGCCGCCTCGCAGTTGCGCCCGTCAGCCGGGCCCATGGGGCCAGGCACAAAATTCTGCAAAAAAACGGGAACAAGTTTGTGCAAACGGACGATTGCAGACACGCGCGTTTGCGGACGTATTTGACATAACGCCCGGTCCGCGAAAAATGTTTGTCGCGCGATCAAGATCGGGCCGTTATGTTGCGTCTAGAACTATGCGCTGGGCCAACCCTCTTGTTCTTCCGCTATGGCACACGCCCACCGCCAACAAGCTCTACGGCCTGGTGCGCAAGGGCAGCATGGGCACGCCCACCGAGGTGCTGGCGCAGTTCTGGGCGGACCTGCGGGGCAAGATGCGCGTCACCATCGACCACCCAGGGCTGCCGGAGGCGCTCAAGCAAATCGCGGCCGACGCCGTGCAGTCAATCTGGCAGGCCGCCAACGAGGCCGCTAGCGGCGAACTGGCCGCCTTGCGGGCCGAAGCGCGGTGGCAGGCGAGCGAGGCGGAGGCGCAGCGCGACCAGGCACGTGCGGCGGTGGTGGTGGCCGAGCAGGAGACGAAGGCAGTGCAAGGCGAATTCGACGCTGCCCAGCAAGCGCGGGCGGCGCTACAGGGGGAGCTGGACGCCGAGCGACAGGCCCACTCGGCCGCACGGGCGCACCAGGAGGAGGGCAAGCGCCAGGTCGAGGCGCTCGAGCGGCAGTTGCAGGAGCTGCGTACCCAATTCTCGACGGAGCTGGAGCACACCTGCCAGCAGGTCGCCGTCGCCCAGGAACGGGCCAGCGCCACCAATCGCCGCGCGCTGCGCGAGATCGACCAGGAACGCACGCTGCGCCAGAAGGGCGAGCAGGCGCTCGCGGACCTGCGCACCGAACTGGCGGCCGTGCAGGCGAGGGCGCAAGACGCCGCCGTGGCCGGTGCCGAGGCGCAGGCACAGCAGGCGCTCGTCCAAGGGCAGGCGGCACAAGACGGGCTGCGGGCCGAACTGGAAGCGGCGCTGCGGCGCGCACCAAGTTCAAGCCGGGGCCGGCCTGAGGGGGGCGAGGATTTGTCCACTGCACCACGGGATAAGCCTGTGGACAAAGCGCGCGAGGACCCGATACCCGGCGGCGGGCCCCTCGGCTCTGATTAATTTTTAAGCGAGGTGGGCACGTGATGCCCAATCCCCAAGGGGCGGGTGGCTTGACACCAGCGATCCGCCGGAACAATGCTGAGGCCCAACGGTCATTGAGACGACCTGAGCTTCCCCCGAAATTTCGCCTTCCAAGAGGTGAGGTATAACCTCAACTAGTTGGAAGGAAGCGAAATGCGAAAGATACCGAAACAGGAATTCACTGCGGAGTTCAAGGAACAGGCGGTCAGGCAACTGCGTGCCGGGAAGACGACAGGAGAGCTGGCTGCGGAATTGGGCGTGTCTGATCAGACACTGCGCAACTGGCGCAAGGCCGCCGAGGCGGGCAAGCTCAATGGGGCCGGTGCCAAGCC
>NZ_LZZU01000093.1:0-9490 GCF_014170355.1 Cupriavidus sp. UME77 | reverse complement strand
ATCGGCTTAGCCAGCAGCGCCGTCTGCCCGCCGTTGGCAAAGTCGGCCAGCCAGCGATAGACGCTGCGCACATTGACACCAAAGGCCGCAGCCACGCTTTCTACCGTCTGGCCTTCGCGAATAGCCTTCACTGCCTGCTGCCGCATTACCTGCAAGGCTTGATGCTCGATCGACCGAGCATCCGAGTTTCGTTTGCATTTCATGAAAGCATTGTCTCACATGACAATACTTTCTAAAAGGTTAGTAAGCTCACTTTAGTGGATGGTGGCTCAATCAAGGGCAACGAGCTGAAATTGTCGCACTTGGTTCGCGTGGAAGCCCGAGATGGTGTTCCAAACCCAGACGCGCTATTTGCGGAAATGAGGTCTTGGCTGCTAAAGCAGCTTACAGATGGGCTGATCGAGCCATGAGCGTTTCTCGGCGAAAACCTGTGGCTGGTCTTATGGCGACGCTGCTGTTTGGGCTCTTCGTAGTGGCCGCAGCGGGGTTCGCCGGGTACTGGCTGTCCAGTCGGGTCCCGTTGTTATTGCTTCAGAGCGCTCTGAAGTACGCGACGGGCTTAGTTGGATTGGTATGGTTCTTCTCCCTCTACGTCTATAACAAGCTCACCGATCTCACCGAGACGACCGGCCTGGACCACCGCCAGCACCTGGACATCGAGCTGGAAGTCCGGGTGCGGTTACACTGGTTTTGGTGGCGCGCCGCTGTACTTTTGGCTTGCGGTGTTGTAATGAACATGCCCGCCATAGCAACCGAGGCAAAGGTCTCGGTCGGCACCTGGTTTTACGTGGGAGGGTTCTCAGCCCTTGCGCTAGCCGGTTTCATGCTGCGACGTGTTTGGGCCGAGCTAGAAGACATTCGCCAGTTCCGCTCCTACGTTAAGCGCCTCGACCGCGAAAACACTGAGCGGGCGGCCCAAGCGACCGCGCTTTCCGCAGCTAAGCCAACGACTTGGGAAGCTGACCCCGCGTTAGACGGCTTTCGCAGTGAACCGCCAAAAAAGAGAAGCTCGAAGCCGCGTGTGAAGGCAGCTCGCTCGACTACAACCACCGCAGTTGGTCGGAAGACGGCAACCAAGAAGGCAGCGATTGGAAAGCCGAAAGGCGAGTAAGCGACGCCTTCGAACATCGCGCCGAGCTGGCAAAAGCTGCCTTAGTACCAGACCATTCACTTACTCATGGCTGCTTGAGATATGCCCCAAACCCATGCCAGCATGTGAAGGGTCACTTTCAAAGCATCACTTCCCCATCAAGGCCCCTGCGAGACATGCGGCCATGCCCTCCTCTTTGCGAATGACCTCTGCGGAGTCAACCTCCGCTGACCGACAAACAGCCCCACTGCACCAATGAGTGGTAGCCCCCGAAACCTGGATAGAATAGGACCTTTCGGACGGCCCGTTGCGAGGTACGGTATGCCACGGGGGCTCACAAATCTGTGAGCTACGTTGTCCTGCCCTGAAGAAAAGGCAATCAGGGTGAGAATTTCTAGCTAGGGGAGAGCCTAATGATTATTGGTATCTTTAACAACAAGGGCGGGGTTGGGAAGACGACTTACCTATATCACGTTGCGCACGAAGTGGCGAGCAGAGGGAAGAAGGTACTGCTAGTCGATGCCGACCCGCAATGTAACTTGACTGCATACTGTTTGCGTGACAGCGCTGTTGAGGAGGCATGGGCACCCGGCGTTGGTACTAGCTTGTTCATCAACATCCAGCCGCTTCATGAAAGCATGGGGGACGTACTTGATGGCGCCCCGGTGCAGTTCAACCCCAAATATCCGAACCTATTTCTTGTCCCGGGTGATCCCAATCTGAGCGACTTCGAGGACACTCTCGGTGATACATGGAACCGCGCACGTGGCGGTTCCATTTCGGACCTGCGAAAGCAGACAGGTATTTTTCGGTATATCAAGACGGCTGCGAAGAAGGTAGGCGCCGAGATCACTTTCCTCGATTTGGGGCCAAATCTCGGGCCGCTGAATCGAACTGCCCTTACCTCATGCGACTACTTCTTGGTACCTGTTTCTCCGGACCTGTTCTCTATACGTGGCACCCAAAACTTGGGCCGAAAACTGGTCGGATGGCGAGCGGAGTGGAATGTGATCCGAAATGCGGGCACTAATTCGGGCATTGAGATGCCACATGGAGCGCCAAAGTTCGTAGGGTACGTGCGGCAGCAGCACAATACTCGTAACAACGAGGACGGTATGACTCAGGGTTGGCGGATCTTTGGTTCTCGCGTCGCTGACGCAATCGGTGCCAACATCGTCGGCCCTCTTGGCCCCTTGGGTCAGGTGATATCCTGGCAGGACGGCGGCTTCGATCTTGGTAGCATCCCGAATCTCCATAGTCTTGTACCGTATTCGCAGGAAGCACGTAAGCCGATCTTCGATTGCACAGGGGCTGACGGTCTGCGTGGTGCTCATCTTGCAAAGGCGACTGAGTCTCGAGACCTGTTCGATCATATGACCAGAGCGATTCTGGGTCTTGAGGAATGGCACCTCGCTCAGTCGCTACGATCTTAAATTTGGGGTAGATACGGTAATCACCAGCGCTGGGGCGCGGTCAGCGGCGACGCACCAATCCGTGAATCTAGGCTGCAAAGGGAGAGAGATTGAATCCGAGTGCGCGGAGGACTTTCACGAAGGTTGCAAAGCTAAGGTCGCCGCCGTCGCTCAGCGAGGCACGAAGGTCGTCCTCCGCAAGCCCGGCATCGCTGGCAACCTGAGACACACCCCGAGCACGCGCCACGGTCCAAAGCGCCTGCTGAATGTGGCGCGGGTCGCCCTCCTCGAACGCGATTGCCAGATAGTGCTGGATGGTTTCCTCGTTCGTCAGCACCTCGGTAGTGTCAAATTCCTTCAGGTCGCCGATTTTCACTTCTGTCTCCGGGGTTAAATGCGAAGTGTGGCGCATCGCTGCAAGCACGATGTTGCGTCACGACTAGCATCGCTGGAAGCACGATATGCTGCCTTGCAGAGGGCTATCCACATTGAATTGCGCAGAAAATTGATGCTTATTGTCCACCTTGCCGGTTGAGCTATCGTGCTTCCAGCGATGGCTGTCGTGCTTGAAGCGATGGCGCTACTAGCGCAGCGACTTAGCACCATTTAGCAGCCAGCTCGCGCAGGGACTTACCCACACAAATCGGCCACGGCCTTCGCCACAAACTAGGGCTCGCAGTCAGCACTAACCGTGACGCGAGAGCTTTGCTCCTTAAACCCGAGAAGCACCTTGCCCCCGATGGTCGATTGTTCAGCGCTGAACAATCAGCGGGCACAGGGTGAATGACTGCGGGATTGCCACGGTCAGCAATTGGTAGCGGCCTGTCTTGCGGATAGCCGGCAGTACTTCGGCCGCACCCCATTTCTTGCATGCCTTTGCCTCCGGCTTGCGGCTGCGCGCAATCAGACTGTACAGGCCGGATTCATTGATGATCGTGGCGTCGGAGCCGATCCCTAAGCTGAGCTTAGGCTTCTCATCATCGTCCAGCGTGCCAATGACGACGCTCGGATTGCTCAACCCCAGCGTTTTGCAAATGTCCGCCGCTGCAAACCACGGCTCGCCGTCCACGCCCACCGGGATGCAGCGCTAGGATGCACAGAAGCAAATGGGCCAGCCGTGGCTGACCCATCTACTGCAACTACTTCCAACAACCGGAGCTACCCGCTTAGCGAGTTGCCAACTTGAGGCCACCGTACCCTACGAAGCTGAGAATATCAAGACCGGCGGAAAGTAACGCTTCGAGCGGAACGCATATTTCAACTTGATGCCCTGCTCCATCAGCTCACGGATTTGCTATCGCCCGATAGGGTTGGAACAGAACTTAACAACCGAGCAGCGGCCGCTCCCGCAGAAGGGCGCATCGCTTCAGTGCCCCCTTTGCAATGGGTCTTGATCGCATTTCGCGGTGTAGCCAAGCAACTCGCCACAAACTACGGCTCGCCGTCATCACAAAGGCGCGAGGGAAACGCTCACCCCTTCGGCGGGCGGCGCGCCCTCGTTTGTAGAGAATGACGTGGCCGCACATTGCAAGGCGGCATCTGCCGTCACAATTCATGACTGCAGCCGAGCACTTTGAAGAATGGGTGCCGTCCATCCGCAAAACAGGTCGCTACCAATTGCCGACCGTGGCAATGCCGCAGTCATTCGCCCTGGTCCCTGCGCCCGCCGATTGTTCAGCGCTGAACAATCAGCCATCGGCAGCAAGGTGCCTCTGGGGTTTCAGGAGCAAAGCTCTCGCGTCATGGGTGGTGGCGAATGATTTGCGGTGGCACTGGGACATTCCCATACCGACCAAGTCATCCGCCAGCATCGCAAGTCTGCGCCGACCTGCCCCTCGAAGCAGGGGGGGCAGGTCCGGCACATCAAGATCATCCCGGAGCGCGACGTGTACCACCTCGTGACGCAGCTTCAAGCTGCCGGCCGCCGAGCAATTCGTGGGGTGGATAGTGGCTGAAGTTTTGCCTGCCATTCGGAAGGCCGGGAGCTATCAAGTACCGTTAGGGCTGGCCCTATGATGCTAGGCCACCGGTGGCTATCATTGCCAAGCGCCGATCCCTGAGATCCTGATCCACGGCCTTGTCATTTGCCAGCGTGACCTGCATTGGCCCCTTGCTGTTCATCGGTATAGGGATGACGGCCTGGGCAGTCGGCGGGACCGATGGCGCAGTCGGCACGCAGATCGATGGCACACTGATGCTAGGTGCGGCGGCCGGCGCAGTGACAGCGGCTATCGACGGCAGGGTCGCAGAGGCCGGCGATGCCGCAGCCGACACGGCGGAGGCAACCACCTGGGCGGGCTTGGCGGCCGACACTACCAATCCAGCGGTGGCCGGCTTTGCGGGCCTCTTTTCTTCGCCCGGCGCGTAGCCTGCGGCGATGACCACCGACTGTTGCTCGGGCGTCATTTTCTTGTACTCACCGAACAACTTGTCTCGATCCGCGATGCCGTTCAGCCCACCATTGATCTTCTTGGTGGCCGCGCGCACGTCGCCAGCCTTGCCGGCATCAGCGAGGCCCTTCCTGCTCTGCCAGTACCACGCCGCAATCCTCGCGGCATTGGCTGGATCGGCGGCCAGCCCTGGGTTATTCACGAGATCAAGGTTCGTCGCCTGGGCTGCTGCCGTATAGTTGTCGCGGCCGGTGAGCTGTATCACACCGCGTCCCTTAAACGCGAGCGCATCCCCGGCTTGGGTGTTGCCTAGGTTCTTCTTGCCCCAGTCGCCGCCGTACATGGCCTCGGCCGTTGCGCCTTCGCCCTTGCCCAGAATGGCCTTGGCTTGCTCTTCGGTCGTGATGCCAGCCCGCTGGCCGTACATTTTGAGAAACTGTGCCGGCTTGTACTTGAGGTTTTCCTCCAGCGAGCGAAAGCCGCCGCTCTCGTGGTCCATCTGCGCCATGAACATGGCACGCTCGTTGGGGTCCGCAATGGTAGCCGCTTGCCGCATAACTGCCGCCTTTACGACCTTCGATCCATCGCCAAACATGCCCCTCACAGCATCGCCGGCCACTCGGCCGATGGGCTCCACCATCTTGGTGGCACGTTGCTTTCCGTAGTCCGCCGCAGCCTTGGCACCGTCCTTGATGGCAGCGAGAACGGGCGCGGCCTTCTCCTTCGCCGCGTCAACTACCGGCGCGATTTTCTCCCTTGCCTTGGCCGTGATCGCGTCGATATCGATCCCGAATTTGTCCTTCAGAAAGGCTTTCGCGCCAGCAACGATTGAGCCCCATGCTGCGCCCGCTGATTTGGTGATTTCATCCCACTTGGTCGTGGCCGTGCCCCATTTGTCTTGAAACCAGCCAACGGCCACATCCCAGCGGGCGGACATGTCTTTTCCAACTGCGCCCCAGTCCGCAGTCGAAAGCCACCCGCCAACCAACTCGCCAACCTTGTCGCCAATGATGCCGCCAACAATAGCTCCGGCCGGTCCCAGGAACATGCCAACACCACCGCCGATCAGTGCGCCAATACCGCTACCCGCCCCAGTGAACTTGTCCTTGCGGTTCTCCTCCGCGCTCCTATTTGGATCGTCACTGCCGAAGATGCTCGCCAGGGCGGAGCTGCCTGCGAACAAGGCTCCCAGGAGGGGGAGGCGCTTCATCAGTCCACCAGCGCCCTTCATCAGTCCGCCCAGCAAGCCTCCGCCCTTGCTGAGCAAGCCGCCCAGCATCCCGCCGCCTGACGACCGGGGCGCGCCGTCCGATTTCTTCTCAATGTCCTTGAGCGTGCGAAGCTCCGCGAGGTCGGCATCGCGGTCTTCACGGCGGCCCAGCCGAATCTCCTGCCAAATGCGCTGATACCAAGGGGTCGCCTTGCCAGCGCCAAGGCCCTTCATGGCGAGCTTGCCCATCGAGCCGGCGACCTTGAGCGGGCCGGCCGTAAGCTGGCTCATCTCCTTTGCCGCCTCCACGGCGGGGTCAACCTTTTCCATGTCGCCAGCCGATCCGGAGAATTTGGACTTGAAGTGGGAGAGCTGCCCGGTGCCGGCGTCGTCTGTTCCGCCGTGACCTGCGCTGCCATCGCCACGTCCAAAGCGGCCACGGCTGTCGCGCGGTTGATCGATGCCATCTACACCTGGGTTCGCGCGGGAGGCCTCCGCGCGTCGCTCCTCCGCCCTTTGCGCGGCCTGGGCGCGTGTGAGTGAATTCACGGCCGTGGCGACGACACTTAACTCGGATGTTGCCTGCGACGAAGCGGACGAAAATCGGCCGCGCGCATCTCGCTGCCGTGCGGGTGCCACCGAAGGAAACGCACCGCGCGGGTCTGCACTAGTTGTAATGCGCGCACGCATGCCCGCGGCCACGCTCGACGCTACCGAGTCGGCAAAGCGGGTATTGCGCTGGCTGCCCGCTGCGTTCGGGCTACCAATCTTCTGACGCCGCAGCAGGTCGGCTCTGATGTTGCCCTTGACAAGCGCCAGGATTGCGCTGGTGTCCGAATGTACGCCCTCAATGCTGGCGGCAAACTCGCCTATGTCCGCTGCGGAATCGGGGATCAGGAACCCCTTGGAGTCGGATTTCAATGTGCTCATGACTAGTCAAACAGGATAGTGAATGTTGGGGCGCAGGCAAATAAGCCGGATCGACGTGTCCACACTCGCGCACGCACAGGCGCGCTAGGCGTAAGTAAAGTCAGGCGGGGGATCACCGTTCGTACTTCGGTCGCGGTTTCGCTGCGCCCAGCAGCAGGCGCTCCAGCGTGCGACCGCCGCACTCGCCCGCCCGACGCTCGGCTACCAGCATCGCGGCCAACTCGGGGGCGATCCATACGGAAAGCCGATTGAATCCATCGGCTCGCATCTTGCGCTTATGCCTTGCCAGTCGCTCAGCATTCTTTGACACCACCAAACCCCCCACACTGTTGAGCTTGCGGGCGCTGCTTTGCGCGCTTTCCATCGTCGGCAGTTAAGACGTGATTCGAGAGTTCCGCCAGACCCAGCGGCGTAACCAGCGCCTGAAATACGTATCGCTGATAGCCGATGGTCTTACGGCGTGTTGCAAGCCATCCGCGCTCAATCACGGCATCGCACGCGGCCCACGCGTTGGTTTCCGGGTGCGTGGATATCCAGCCGCGTGCGCTAAGCCATGCGAAGAGCTCGCCTTGTCTCACTGAAAGGCATTGCGCGGCGGCCCGGATGCTCATGCTGCCAAGTGGGAGTGTTACGTCCCACCCCGGAGCGCGACGAGCCTGAGCCGCATGTCGTTGTTTGTTCTCGGCGCTGCGACGTTTCCGCCAGGGGGCGCGGCTGAATCTCATGAGCGTCCCCATCACGCGTTTTCCGAATCAACGGTTTCGCCCAACAGTTCACTGCGCACCGTTTCCTGACTGTAGCGCTCGGCCAGATATGGAATTACCGGCATCCGGCCCGCGCGCATTTCACCAAGGTAATGGTCAATGCTCTGGAATTGCTTCGCCTTACGGCGCGCCGGCTCAGCAGCTTGTACTACGCACCCCACGGCGGCCAGGAGTGGCGCACCGCCTGGGAAGTCGTCGAATCCACGTTCGCGCAGCCGGTCCATGGCATCCTCCAGGCGTAGGGCAGAGCCGCCAATGCGATCAAGCTCCTCGCGGCCTAGGTGCTCTTGCTCGGAGAAATGGATTAGCGCCGTCGCAAACGCTTCCGATACGGCGCCGATGACTGCCTCTGTCTTGCGCAGCAGCGCGTGCTGGCGAGAAACCTTGGCGTCGAAATCCATGTGCGGGCTCAGCCCAAGCAGGAAATCGGTCGATACCGCATAGACGCGGGATGCTTGTGCCAGGAACTTCCAGTCCTTCGGGGTCTTGCGCTCGCCAGCCTCGATCAGGCTGAGCTGCGTGCTGTTCGCGTAGCCAAAACGCTCGGCGGCCTCCACGGCCGTCATACCGCTCATTACGCGCGCGACGATCAGGTTGTAGCGTAGCGCTTCCAATTCTTCCGGCAAAGTCTTCTTGCGGACGAACCGGGTCAGCGCCTGCTTTACGTGCTGCTCGCGCTGCGCGTTGGACGGCCCCGCACGCCGACGAGAAGGCTCCGCGATGAGCATTTCCTCGCCGTGGGCGGTGTCATGGGCAAATTCCAGTCCCGCACCTTTGCTCGGGAGCGGCCGGCGTCCACGGTGCTTCTGCGGGGATGTGGCGTGCACGTGTGCTGTCATCATGCGGGCTCCTTTCTGGTCATGGCTTCAATTGCGGCCGTCAAGCGATTAATTGATTCTGAAAGAGCGCTCAGTGGCTCAAGTGCCGGCCGGATTTCCGCAGGAAGCGAAATCTTGTTCCAGCCATGTCTGTAGCTGCGCCGATGGATTGCGCCGGCCGTTACACCATAGTGCGCGGCCAGCTCGCGAGCCGTCGAACCGGCCTCGTATGCGAGACGGATAGCGGCCCAGGCTTCTTTGGGGAGTCGGATTCCCACGGGTCAGGCCCCAGCGTTGGCGTTCTGCTCTTTACCCAGGAGGGTCTCGTCATATTCCGGGCCACTCTTGATAAACGCGATCAGCTGCCGTTCGCGCGCGCGAATATGTTCGAGGTCGCGACGCCATGCATCGCGGTCATCATTCGTCGGCTTGATGCCAATGACTTCGATATCGGAATCGGTGATGCCCGCAGCCTGGTAACGCTCGCGGGTGGCCTTTTGCTCGCGGGCGAAGCCGGAGATGCGAGCCTGCAATGCCTCCGCGCGGTCGCCTAGGGCAGAAAGCTCGGCAAAAGAGGTGCTCAGGATCGGTTGTACCTCAGTCCGCCGCGCGTCACATTTGGCCTCATACGCGCGCTTACTAACCTTTTAGAAAGTATTGTCATGTGAGACAATGCTTTCATGAAATGCAAACGAAACTCGGATGCTCGGTCGATCGAGCATCAAGCCTTGCAGGTAATGCGGCAGCAGGCAGTGAAGGCTATTCGCGAAGGCCAGACGGTAGAAAGCGTGGCTGCGGCCTTTGGTGTCAATGTGCGCAGCGTCTATCGCTGGCTGGCCGACTTTGCCAACGGCGGGCAGACGGCGCTGCTGGCTA
>NZ_LZZU01000092.1:0-65579 GCF_014170355.1 Cupriavidus sp. UME77 | reverse complement strand
GCCCCGCCCCGCCCCAATAGCGACGATCAGACCAGGATCTGGCCGCACCCCCTGGAGACAACGCATCATGAAGGCAAACAAGCTCACAACCCGGATCATGATCGCTATGGTCCTGGGCATCGTCACCGGCTACCTCTGCAACCGCTTCGTGCCCGATGCGGCGATGACCAAGGAGATCGCCGGCTACTTCTCCATCGTCACCGACGTCTTCCTGCGGCTGATCAAGATGATCATCGCGCCGCTGGTGTTCGGCACGCTGGTGGCGGGCATCGCCGGCACGAAAGACGCCAGCGCCGTGGGCCGCATCGGCATCAAGGCGCTCGGCTGGTTCATCACCGCGTCGCTGATATCGCTGCTGCTTGGCATGTTCTTCGTGGACCTGCTGCAGCCCGGGCATGCGCTGAACCTGCCACTGCCCGAAATCGGCACGGCCACCAACCTCAAGACCTCCACGCTGAACCTGAAGGACTTCATCACGCACGTCTTCCCCAAGAGCGTGTTCGACGCGATGGCGCAGAACGAGATCCTGCAGATCCTGGTGTTCTCGCTGTTCTTTGGCTTTGCCATTGCGTCGTTCAAGGGCAAGGTGGGCCATCACCTGGTGGCGTCGATCGAGGAACTGGTGGCGATCATGCTGCGCGTCACCGACTTTGTGATGCGCTTCGCGCCGCTCGGCGTGTTTGCCGCCGTAGCCGCCGCCATCACGGTGCAGGGCATTGGCGTGCTGTTTACCTACGGCAAGTTCATCGGTGGCTTCTACCTGGGCTTGCTGGTGCTGTGGCTGGTCTTGACCGCGGCGGGCTACCTGTTCCTGGGCACTCGGGTGTTCACGCTGCTCAAGCTGATCCGCGAGCCGACGATTCTGGCGTTCTCCACCGCCAGCAGCGAGGCGGCCTACCCCAAGACCATGGAGCAGATGGAGAAGTTCGGGGTGCCCAACAAGGTGACCGGCTTCGTGCTGCCGCTGGGCTACTCGTTCAACCTCGACGGCTCGATGATGTACCAGGCATTTGCCGCGCTGTTCATCGCCCAGGCCTACAACATCGAGATGAGCCTGACCCAGCAGATCACCATGCTGCTGGTGCTGATGGTCACCAGCAAAGGCATTGCCGGTGTGCCCCGTGCCTCCATCGTGGTAGTGGCGGCCACACTGCCGATGTTCAACCTGCCGGAAGCCGGCCTGCTGCTGATCCTTGGCATCGACCAGTTCCTCGACATGGGCCGCACCGCCACCAACGTCATCGGCAACAGCATCGCCACGGCCGTCGTTGCCAAATGGGAAGGCGAGCTTGGCGCCACGCAGGACCCCGATACCGTGGCTGCCCTGGAGGCCGACGACATTGCGCAAGCGCCATCGCAGCAACCAGGGGCCGGCTAGGTGCAGGTATTCCCTGAGGGCCTCGCATGAAAGCCCATAACGATCACCCCGCCTGAATATGGATTCCCGACTGGGCAGCCGGCCGGCGATGGCGGGTTTCCTTTCCAGTCAATGACTTGCTCAGCCCGCAAGCGCAAGATCTACGGCGAGCGCCAGGTGTTGCTAGTTGGGGCCGCAGGGCCAGTCTTTTAGCGCTCCTAGCTGCTGGCGCGGCTGTGCGCCTTTGGCCGTTTTCGCTTGGGGGAGATGTCACTTTTCTTTACTCGTAAAGAAAAGTAACCCAAAGAAAGCGATCCTTGCAGGAGGCTGGCGTGTCGGGACTGCGCAGCCCGGTGGTTTCGTCGTCTGGCCCCGGGTTCTAACGAACTCATGCCGCTACCGGCTTCAATCGCCACGCCCCTGCGAGTGATACTGGTTTCGGGGTGAGGCCCCCGGTAGCGGCATTCTTGCCCACTCGCCAATCTGCCGTTACCGGTTCGGTTTGCCTCGATACATCACGTCGCGTTGGTTTCGTGGTGGGGAGGGCCACGCTCTTGGTCACGCCGGTGCTTTCAATCAGATTGGTGCCCAAGGGCCAGCGGGTGCGGGCCGGGATGCCGGGCAGGTGGTTGCGGAGGCAACACCGAAGCGAAAACGGACAGGCGCGTTACCGACTAGCTGCCGGTCGAGGCATAGTGGCGCAACCCGACACGCCACGCGCCGAAACCCGCCAAGAGAAAGACGAAGCCCGCCAACGGCGACACCAGCCCCGTCCAGGCAGGCGCGCCGAGTGGGTCAGGCTTGCCCAATATGGCCAGCGCGGGGTAGTAGGCGACACAGGCCAGTGGCACGGCAAAGGTCAGCACGTACCGGAACCATTGCGCATACAGAGCCAGCGGATATTGCGTCGCCTGTACGCCGCCGTATGTCAGGACGTTGGCGACCTCGAGGCTCTCGATGGTCCAGAAGGACAGCGTGCCCTGCAGTACCAGGATGCCCAGGAACAGCGCCACGCCGCCTGCGACCGCGAACAGGGCGATGGCGATGGATCCCGGTGTCCACGCGATGCCCGCCTGCACCGTTGCGAAAGCCAATACCATCAGCCCTTGCAACAAGCGCCCCAGACGGCTGATGCGGACGTCGTGCCCCATCAATTGCAGAGCCAGGGGACGAGGCCGCAAAAGCAATCGGTCGAATTCGCCGGTGCGCAACAACGCCGTGCCCAGCACGTCGAAGCCGCGTCCCAGGGCATCGGCGATGGCGAACATGCAGTTCACCAGCCCGTAAAACAGGGCCACCTCGCCAATTCTCCAGCCCTGCACGTCGCCGAAGCGGTGGAACAGCGCCCAGACCGCGACCACCTCAATGCCGGTGACGAGGAACTGCCCCACGGTCAACATCAGCGCCGAGGCCGGATAGCGTGCCTGGCCGCTCAGCGAAGCCATCACGAGGCGGGCGAACAATGCCAGCGAGCCCATGCGCCTCAGCCGCCTTGCACGTCGAGCCGGCGCATCGTGCGGCCCATGGCCGCATGGCCAACGGTGACCAGCAGCACGATCCACAGGCATTGCAGGCCCAGCCCGCAGAGCATCTGAGCGCCGCCCAGCTGCCCGAAATAGATCCGCGCCGGAATATCCATCACGCCCGCTAATGGTTGCACCAGCAACACGGTCTGCCAGGTGTCTGGCATTAGTGCGAGAGGCAGCAGATTCCCGGAGCACACGATGACCACGGGTCCCGCCAGCGTATTGATGCCGCGCTCGTTGAGCGCCGCTGCCGCCGCGATGTTGAGCAGCATCACCAGCGATGTGGACAGCAGCAGCGCGAGCAGCACCGAGGCGATGAAGCCCAAGCCAGCCGCCAGTCCGGCAGGCGGCTGCCAGGCCCATTCACCCAGCCCGGCAATTGGCAGCGCGACGCCAGCAAAGGCTAGCATCAGTGCCACACGCGGTAGCGCGCGCGCCGCCGTCCAGCCGGCCGAGCGCGCAAACCACAGCGCGTAGGCATTCACCGGCCGCAACCGATCGTATGCCACGGCACCGGTGCGCACCGCCTGCGCCACCTCGGGGTCGCCCATCCACGGCAGCAGTGCGAGCAGGCCTTGGGCCAACCATGTATAGGTGATGGCCTGCGCGAGCGACAGCGGCGCGCTCGCCGCCACCGCGCTGCGGTAGAACGCCACCAGTACCATGATCTTGATTCCCCCCCACCAGCACTGCGTGACGAAGGCCGCGTATACCGCCACCCGGTACTGCAGCATCTGCAGGAACCGGGATCTGAACGCGGCAAGATAGGGACGCACGAGTTCGCGCGGCGCCGTCATGGACTAGGCCTCGAGCGCGCCGTGCATCGCGTAGAAGCGGGCGATGACGGCCTCGATGGTCATGCCCTCGTCTTCCGCGTCCGCTGACAGGCCCTCATCCAATCGGCGCGCAGCCACCACCTGGGCCCGCAACGCCTCGACCGCGCAGTCGGCCAGCACACGGCCGTGGCCGATCACGATCACGCGCTTGGCCAGCGCCTCGATGTCATGCATGTCGTGTGTGGTCAGTAGCACGGTGGTGCCGCGCTCGTGGTTGGCGCGCCGCACGAAATCGCGGACCGCGAGCTTGGTGGGTGCATCGAGCCCGATTGTCGGCTCGTCCAGGAAGAGGATGTCGGGCTCGTGAAGCAACGCCGCCGCAATCTCCGCGCGCATGCGCTGCCCTAGCGACAACTGGCGCACCGGCTGGTCGAGCAGGCGCTCGAGATGCAATAGCGCGACCAGTTCGTCGCGCGTGCGGGCAAAGCGCACCGGGTCGACCCGATAGATGTCGCGCAGCAGCGCGAAGCCGTCGCCCACCGGAAGATCCCACCAAAGTTGCGTGCGCTGCCCGAACACCACGCCGATGCGCGCCACGTGCCGCTCCCGGTCGGCGAAAGGGACGCGCCCGTCGATTTCGACACGGCCGCCGTCGGGCCGCAGGATACCCGCAAGGATCTTGATGGTGGTCGATTTGCCCGCGCCGTTTGGGCCAATGAGCCCCAGCAGTTCGCCGCGCTGCAGCTCGAATGACACCCCCGCCAGCGCATCGACCGTGCGATAGCGCGGGCGAATCAGTGCACGCAGCGCGCCGAGCACGCCCGGGTCGCGCTCGTGGATGCGGTAGGTCTTGTGTAGACGGCTAACGATGATCTGGGGCATGGCGGCGCGGTATGGCGGCGCGGTATGGCGGCGCGAAGAGGGCGGGAGAGCTTACATGAAGTGTGATCGGCGGTCCACCCCAACCTTTCCGATCTTGCAGCGGCAGTGCTTCCGCCTGGCGTCGTTTTGAGACCCTCACTTCGCCACGCTGATTGGCGCAGTCCCAAAAACTCTCCCTAAACCACAATCTCCCGTGACATCTGCGGCCTGCGCACCAGCAACTCAGCCAGCTTCTTCAACGCAGCAGCGAGATGGGCACGCGTCTCAACACCCCCCAGCGAGATCCGTATCGCATTGGGCGGCGTGGGGCCAGCATGGAACGCATCGGAAGCGGTAACACGCAGGTCCTCCGCACGCGCGGCCTGCGTCAGCGCCAGCGAAGTCCAATAGCTCGGCAAGTTGTGCCAGACGTGTATGCCACTGGGTGGTGCCTGGTCCGCGCTGAACAGCAACTGCCGTGCGAGCTCGCGCCGCGCGAAGGCTTCCGTGCGGATCCCGGCCAGCAGCTGCGCGGCGGAGCCTTCGTGAATCCACTGTGTGGCCAGGGCCGTCGACAGCGGCGTGGACATCAGCGCGAAGGAGCGCAGCGCGGCCAGCACGCCCGCCCGGCTGCGCGCTTCGGGCAGGCGGATATAGGCGGTCCGCAGCCCCGGGCTCAGGCATTTCGACAGCGTGGCAACGTAGTAGACCTGGCCCGGCGCGAAGTGGGCAACGGGCGGCGGCGCGTCGCTGCCTAGCAGCCAGTAGGGGTCGTCCTCGATGATCCAGGCGCCGCACTTCTGCGCGGCCAGCGCGACATCGCGGCGCCGGTGCGCGGGCATGGTCCGCGTGGTCGGGTTCTGGATGGTCGGGTTGAGGTAGATCGCGCGTGCGCCATGCTCGCGCAACGCTTGCTCCAGCGCATCGGGCCGCATGCCGTCGTCATCGGTGGCCACCGTCACCACGCGGCGCCCGAGCTGCTCGGCGGCCGCGCGCAGGCCGGGATAGGTCAGGGGCTCCGCGAGGATCGCCTCGCCGGGCTGCGTGAGCGTGAGGATCAGCGCCGCCAGCGCGGCCTGGGCGCCGGGGCAGGCAATCAGCTGCTGCGCGCTGACCGACTCCAGCACCGGCTTGAGCCACATGGCGCCGGCGGCCCGGTCCGCCCTGCTGCCGCCGCCAAGCTGATAGGTCATGAGCAGGTGCGCATCGGAGCGCAGCAGCACCTGCGACAGGCCGCGCTGCAGCAAATCATGGAAATCCACGCCGGCTGGCGGCGGCGGCACGTTCATGCTCAGGTCGACCATCTGCGCCAGTTCGACCTTTGGCGGGGCGACGAAGGTGCCCAGCGCCCCGCGCGCCTCGATCAGGTTGCGCCGCTTGGCCTCGGTGAACGCGCGCGTCACCGTGGTGAGATCCACCCCGAGCAGCCTGGCCAGCTCGCGCTGCGGCGGCAAGCGATCGCCGGGGCTCAGGCGCCCGTCCCCGACCGCGCGCTCGATGAAGCCAACGATCTGCTGGTAGCGCGCGCCCTCGCCGCGCACGAAGGCGGCGGCCCAGCCGGGACCGGCGCCCTCGTCTTGTATGGATTTGCTCTGATGCATTTTGCTTTATGTATGGCCTTTGTCTTACATTATCATGCGCCGCAGCATCACACAAATCCATACATTTAACGCTTTGTATGCGTTTCCCGCCAGTCCGGCGGACTCCCCTCTCTCGCGATGGTTTCCAGCGTGCCGTGGCAGGCAGTCCCGACGCGCGCGCCGGTTATGTGATGCATAACTAAGGTGTGTCTTATGCGTAACTCAAATGCCGGGGCAGACGCTGCAGTCCGGCGAGAATCCAGCGCTTGGCTGAATGCTTGCAAGGGAGGGCTCCGCCATGCGGGACTGTTCCTCGGTGGAGCAGCGATGCTCCTTCTCAGTGGCTGCCAGCTGGAGCTGCTATCCCCGAAGGGCGACATCGGGCACCAGGAAAAGACGCTGATCCTGGTCTCGCTGTTCATCATGCTGCTGGTCGTCGTGCCCGTCATTTTCCTGACGCTGTATTTCGGCTGGCGCTATCGCGCCTCCAACACCAAGGCAACGTATGCGCCCAAGTGGGCGCACTCCACGCGGATCGAGGTGGTCATCTGGACCATCCCGTGCGTGATTGTGGCCGGCCTGGCGGTGCTGATCTGGAACACCACGCATTCGCTGGACCCCTACAAGCCACTGGAGTCGACCGTCAAGCCCATCCGCGTCGAAGCCGTGGCGCTGAACTGGAAATGGCTGTTCATCTACCCGGACTACGGCATCGCCTCGGTCAACCGGCTGCCGATCCCGGTCGATACGCCGATCAATTTCAGCATCACCGCGGAATCGATGATGAACTCCCTGTTCATCCCGCAGCTCGGCAGCATGGTCTATGCCATGGCCGGCATGCAGACCAAGCTGCACCTGATCGCCGACACGCCGGGCACCTACGCGGGCATGTCCGCGGCCTACAGCGGCCCCGGCTTCTCCGACATGCATTTCGACACCGTGGCCACCTCGCGCGAGGCGTTCGACGCGTGGGTACGGCAGGCCAGGCAGTCGCCGCTGACGCTGGACGAGACGGCCTACAAGACGCTGGAGCTGCCGAGCACCAAAGAACCGGCAACGGTCTACGCGGGCGTTGCACCCGGCCTGTTCCAGAACATCGTCAACAAGTACATGCATAGCGATATGCGCGCCAATATGCGTGGCAATACGCTTGGCAAAACGCTTAGCAATACGCGTGGCGATGTGCCTGGCGACGTATGCACAGCCCAAAGCCCCCCGCTGGCCGCCAACTGATGAAGCCAATGAATCCGAAACACATGCACTGCATGCAACACACGCAACGCCACCGCGCCGCGGCCACGGAGCACTGATCCATGTTCGGCAAACTGAACCTCGAGGCGATTCCGTACCATGAGCCCATCATCATGGGTACGCTGGCCGCCGTCATTCTGGGCGGCATCGCGCTGCTCGGCGCCGTGACCTACTTCGGCAAATGGAAGTACCTGTGGACCGAGTGGATCTGCTCGGTCGACCACAAGCGCATCGGCGTGATGTACATCATCATGGCGCTGGTCATGCTGCTGCGCGGCTTTGCCGACGCCATCATGATGCGCGCGCAGCAGGCGATCGCTGTGGGCGATGCGGCCGGCTACCTGCCGCCACACCACTACGACCAGATCTTCACCGCCCACGGCGTGATCATGATCTTCTTCGTGGCGACGCCGTTCATCCTCGGCTTGATGAACGTCATCGTGCCGCTGCAGATCGGCGCGCGCGACGTAGCCTATCCGTTCGTCAACTCGCTCAGCTTCTGGCTGGCGGCAGCGGGCGCGGTGCTGGTGATGATGTCGATGTTCGTCGGCGACTTTGCCGCCACGGGCTGGGTCGCCTATCCACCGTTGTCCGAGCTGGGATACAGCCCGACGGTGGGGGTGGACTACTACATATGGTCACTACAGATATCGGGCCTGGGAACCACGCTCACCGGGATCAACTTCATCGTCACCATCCTGCGCATGCGTGCCCCGGGCCTGACGCTGATGAAGATGCCGGTGTTCACCTGGACCGCGCTGATCACCAACATCCTGATCGTTGCCGTGTTCCCGGTGCTGACCGCCACGCTCGCGCTGCTCACCGCCGACCGTTACCTGGGCATGCACTTCTTTACCAATGAGCTTGGCGGCAACGCCATGATGTACGTCAACCTGATCTGGGTCTGGGGCCACCCGGAGGTCTACATCCTGATCCTGCCTTGCTTCGGAGCCTTCTCGGAGATCATCTCCACGTTCTCCGGCAAGCCGCTGTTCGGCTACAAGTCGATGGTGTACGCCACCTCGTCCATCGGCATCCTGTCGTTCTTCGTCTGGCTGCACCACTTCTTCACGATGGGCTCGGGGGCGAACGTCAATGCCTTCTTCGGGATCATGACGACCATCATCTCGATCCCGACTGGCGTGAAGCTGTTCAACTGGCTGTTCACGATGTATCGCGGCCGCATCCGCTACCACTCTTCCACGCTGTGGACGATCGGCTTCATGGTGACTTTTGCCATCGGCGGCATGACCGGCGTGCTGCTGGCCGTGCCCGGCGCGGACTTCTTGCTGCATAACAGCCTGTTCCTGGTCGCGCACTTCCACAACGTGATCATTGGCGGCGTCATCTTCGGCTGCCTGGCCGCCATGAGCTTCTGGTTCCCCAAGGTGTTCGGCTTCACCCTGAACGAGCGCTGGGGCAAGATCTCGTTCTGGTGCTGGCTGGTGGGCTTCTACCTGGCCTTCATGCCGCTCTACGTGCTCGGCTTCAAGGGCATGACCCGCCGGATGAACCACTACACGCACGCCGACTGGCAGCCCTACCTGATCGTGGCGCTGTGCGGCGCCGTGATCATCGGCGCCGGCATCGTCGCCCTGATCATCCAGCTGGCCGTGAGCGTGCGCGACCGCAAGCAAAATCCCGACCTCACCGGTGACCCGTGGGATGGCCGCAGCCTGGAGTGGGCCACCGCATCGCCGGCACCCTTCTACAACTTCGCCCATGTGCCGCACATCACGTCGCTGGAACAGCACTGGGATGACAAGGAGGCCGGGCGCGCCTATGTGCGGCCAGCCCACTACGAGGACATCCATATGCCCAGGAATACCAGCGCGGGCGTGATCGTATCGGCGTTCGGCCTGCTGCTCTGCTTCGCGCTCGTCTGGCACATGTGGGCAATCGCGGGCCTTGGCCTGCTGGGTGTGATCGGCACCTTCATCGCACGGACGTACAACCGCGACGTGGACTACTACGTCCCGGCGGCCGAAGTCGAACGCATCGAAAACGCGCGCTATGCGCAGCTACGCAAGGCGGCTTGACCCATGAGCTACACAGTCATTCACAACACGCACGAGCACGTCGCGCACGACGACGGATCCAAGACCACGCTGGGGTTCTGGATCTACCTGATGAGCGACTGCCTGATCTTCGCCGTGCTGTTCGCCACCTTCGGGGTGCTCGCAGGCAATACGGCAGGAGGCCCCAGCGGCCGGGAGCTGTTCGAGCTGCCATTCGTGCTCGGCGAAACCATGCTGCTGCTGATCAGCAGCTTCACCTTCGGCGTGGCCATGCTGAACATGCAGCCCGGGCGGGAGCGCCAGGTCATCCAGTGGCTGGGCATCACGTTCGTGCTTGGCGCGGCCTTCATCGCCATGGAGCTGTATGAGTTTGCCGAGCTGCTGCATGCCGGCGCGGGGCCGGGCGTCAGCGCATTCTTGTCTGCCTACTTCTCCCTGGTAGGCACCCACGGCCTGCACGTAAGCTGCGGCCTGCTGTGGATCCTGGTCATGATGCACCAGGTCAAGTCCTTCGGCCTGGATGGCGTGACCCGGCGCCGCCTGGCCTGCCTCAGCCTGTTCTGGCACTTCCTGGACCTGATCTGGATCTGCGTGTTCACCTTTGTCTATCTGCGAGAGTTTGTATGAAGACCGCCCATCTCCACACAGGATCCGCGGCACACGCCGCGCACGGCAGCCTGAAAGGCTATGCGATCGGCTTTGCGCTGTCGCTGGTGCTCACCCTCGCGTCGTTCGGCGCGGTGATGGGAGGGTTCGTGCCCAAGGGCATGGGCCTTGCCGCCATCGTGTTGCTTTGCGTTGCGCAGTTGGTGGTGCAGCTGGTTTTCTTCCTGCATATCGGGACGTCCGCGGACCAGCGCATGAACACGGCGATCTTCGTGTGCACCGGGCTGCTGATCGCCATCATCGTGGCAGGCTCGCTGTGGGTCATGCATAACGCGAACGTCAACATGATGCCGATGGATATGTCGCCGGAACGCGCGCGTCTGCGCGACTAGCACCACGGTCACCAAGGGCACCATGGCGTGGCCGGCCCCTCTCTCGGGGCCGGCCACGCGCCGCCGCCAGGCGGCGTGCTTGCGAATGACTGGAAAGAACGACTAGATAAGCAGGCCGCCGGCGGCCGCCGTGCGGCTGGCCGCGGGCCAGTGGCGGATATTCTGAAACCGCGTGGTCCGGTCGCCAAGCATGCTGGCGCCCCCTTCCCAATAGACCCAGCTCCGGCCCCTTCTAAGGCGGTCCAGGTAGGCGTCTTCAAACCCGGCTGGCAAGCGATTGGCCATGGAGGCCAGCGCGCTTTCGTCAACGCCGAACGCGCCAGCAAGTCTGAATTTCCCGCCCGACAGGCCATCCGCGATTCTCAGGTCCAGGTAAGGCACGAACAGGCCGATGCGGCGCAACGCCCCCGGCATCGCACTGCCCCATGCCTGGACGGCAGCACGCAACGCACCGAGCGCGAGCAGGAACGCCCGCTCATTCCTGGCCGTCAGCACACGGCCGCTAAGCGCGCCATCCATCAGTTCCTTGCCCGCGGCGGTGAATGCCGGCGGCGCAAGCGAGACACCTTCGGGATGCCCCTGACTAAGAAGCGCAAGGCAAGCCGCGAGGCCGCTTGCGCTTTGCTCGCCCATGCTCAAGGCCGGACAACGCGGATCGGATTCGGAAAGCAGAACCAGCACATCGGCAGCATGGCGTGGCGACGCCAGCACGATGCGGTCATAGGCGAGACCGGCGTCTCGCATGCACAGTTCAAGCGCGGTGCAGGCCGGACATCCGGCCAATACAAATAACTGGTACTTCATGGCTGCGGCGGTTTCCCCTGGCGTCGACAATGACGCGCGTCCAGGGGATGTTGCCGCACCGCAACAATGCAGAACAGGAGCAGAAGTACGTTATTTGGAGCGGAGCAGAGTCGAATCTCGCCGGGGCGTTAGCCAGGCACCCGCAGCGCGGCATTCAGCTGGTCAACCACTTCCGCCCAGTCAGCATCTTCCAGGATTTCCTCCCGCAGCAACGTGGCCTGCGCGGGCGTCCAGAACGGGGCGTCCGCAAGCACGACATCGGGGGCCAGGGGAGAATGCGCGGCCAGGAATTCACGAATCGCCCGATCGTCGGCGGGCAGGCCGAGTTGCGCAAACAACTCGGAAAAATGGTGGAAGGAATTGTCCACGGCGAGCGTACCTCCTATGGTGAAGACAAATCACTGCATCAATGCATCGCTGAATCAGAATCACTGTTCGACCCGGCGCGCCGAAACCGGCTCACCCCCGCGCAATCCGCTTGGCCATGCTCCAGCGATGCACCTCCGAGGGGCCATCGTAGATCCGGAAGGCGCGCATGTCGCGGAAGATGCGCGCGACGATGGTTTCGTCCGTCACCCCGCTGCCGCCAAGCACCTGCACGGAACGATCCACCACCCGCCACAACGCCTCCGAGCAATACACCTTGGCCAGGCTGGACTCGTCGCGCCCCTTCTCTCCCTGGTCCAGCACCCAGGCGCAGTGCCAGATGGTCAGGCGCGCGGTATGCATATCCATTTCGTTGTCGGCCAGCATGAACCCCACGCCCTCATGCTCCACCAGGGTCCGGCCAAACGCAAGGCGCTGCCGCGCATAGTTGAGCGCAATGTCATGCGCGCGCCGGGCCGCCCCGAGCCAGCGCATGCAGTGCGTCAGCCGCGCCGGGGCCAGGCGTAGCTGCGCGTAGCGGAATCCTTCGCCAAGCTTGCCGAGCACATCGCCCTCGGGGACGCGCAGGCCATCGAAGCGCACCACGGCATGCCCACCCGTGAAGCACGTATCGAGCGCATCCATCTGCCGCTCGATCTCGACACCGGCCCGGTTCATGTCAGCGAGGAACATGGTGGCGGTGCCGTCTTCCATGCGCGCCATGATGATGGCAAAGGTGGCGCCGGTGGCGCCCGTGATGAACCACTTCCTGCCCGTGATCACGAAATGATCCCCGTCGCGCACCGCCGTGGTCTGCAGCATGGACGGATCGGCCCCCGCGCCTGGCGCCGGCTCGGTCATGCAAAAGCAGGAGCGCGTGTGCCCAAGGATCAGGGGATGTAGCCAGCGCGCCTTCTGCTCCGGCGTGGCAACCAGCTCCATCAGGTGGATGTTGCCTTCGTCCGGCGCATGGATGTTCATCGCGACCGGCCCCAGCGGCGAGTAGCCCGCCTCTTCAAAGACAATGGCCTTGTCCCGGTGCGAAAGCCCGAGGCCTCCGGCCTGCGCGCTCGCGTGGGGTGTCAGCAAGCCCACCGCCCTTGCCTTTTCCACCAGGTCCGCGCGCAAGTCCTCGGTTGGGCCATGCGGCGTTTGCCGGGGATCGCGCTCCATCGGCATGACCTGGTCCGCAATGAACTGGCGGGTGCGCTCCTGCAGCTCCCGTTGAACGGGCGTCAAACTGAAATCCATCATCTTGCCTCGCCTTGCTTCGTTTTCTGATTGGGCCGTTGCAGCCATGCAGAACAAATTGTAGGCGAGGCAGGTGTCCCGGCGCGAGGCGTATGGATATGCAGGTGTGGCTATCCCAGCGCCGCTAGCACGCGACGTGGCAGACGCCAAGTTGCTGGGCCATCAGCACGAGATCGGCAAACGTGCGCGCTTTCATCTTGCGCATGGCCTGCCCGCGGTGGATCTTTACCGTCACCTCGCTGATGCCGATGCGGCTGGCAATCTGCTTGTTCATCAGCCCGGACGTGGCCAGAGCCATCACCTCCGACTCCCGCGGCGTCAGCGTCTCGAAACAGCTGCGAAGCCCCTGGGCCCTGCGCATTCCCTCGCGTCGCCGGCGGTCCTTCTCGAGCGCTGCCGATACCGCATCGAGCAGGTCCTGATCGCGAAACGGCTTGGCCATGAAGTCTTCCGCGCCAGCCTTCATCGCTGCCACGGTCATGGCAATATCGCCATAGCCTGTCATGAAGATGATCGGGACACGGATGCCCAATTGCCCCAGGCGCGCCTGCAGGTCCAGTCCACTCTGGCCGCGCAGCCTGACGTCGAGCACCAGGCAGCAAGGTGCCTCTGGCAACCGGTATTCAAGCAATTCCGCGGCCGAACCGAACAGCGCGGCACGCATGCCGACCGAGCGAAACAGGTTACCCAGCGCACCGCGCAGCAGCGCGTCGTCGTCGACGACCAGCACCAACGCGTCGTCCGGGGTAATCGTTTCAACGGGCTCCAGACTTTGAATTGTCACGGTCAGTTTCTCCAGTCAACTTCAAAGGCGCCAGCAAGAACGGGGACAACGTCAATCGTTGTGTCGGGCTGTGCGGGGCTATGTCGCCATGTGGCTACCCCGCGGACACTCTACGCTTTTGCCTTGCCGGCATATTGTCAATTTGTGCCGGCTTTTGTCTACTCTGGCTTATTAGGACGCGCCTCACATTCCAAGTTGAACGGCGATCACTTTAAGAGAGGTCATGGCTGTGGTTGCGGCACCGGCAGGGTAAAGGAGAAGGCCGCGCCGGGGTCCGCCGGATGCTGGCCGCTCTGCGCCTCGGTGCGCACGGGAGACTCGGCCCATATGGTGCCACCATGCGCTTCGACGATCGATCGGCAGATCGACAGGCCCATGCCCAGCCCTTGCTCGCGCGTGGTGTAGAAAGCCTCGAACAGCTTGTCCAGCTTTCCCGCGTCGATACCCGGGCCGGTATCCTCCACGCGCAACAGTACCTGGCCTTCGGCTGGCGCCGCCGTGGCGACACGAAGGTGACGGCGCCCCGGGCGGCGGCATGACATTGCCTGGATGGCATTGACGAGCAGGTTGATGATCACCTGCTGCAACTGGATGCGGTCGCCCAGTACTTGCGGCAGCCCGGCCACGCAGTCCTGGGCGATGACGATGCCGTGGGCCTCGGCCTGGTGCTTCACCATGGCGACGGTCTCGGCCGCAAGGTCGCTCAGCTGCAGCGGCAAGCGGTGAGATTCCCCCTTGCGCGCGAGCGCCCGGATGCGCCGGATCACCTCGCTTGCGCGCAGTCCTTCCGCGATCATGTTCTGCACCGCATGACGCGCTTCATCGAGATCGGGTTCAGGACGGTTGATCCAGCGCAGGCACGCGCCGCCATACGTGACGATGCCGGTCAGCGGCTGATTGACCTCGTGTGCGATCGATGCCGCCAGCTCGCCAAGCGTGGTGACCCGGGAGACGTGCGCCAGTTCGGCTTGTACCCGCTGGCGCTCCTGGTTCTGGCGCAGCAACTCGGCATACAGCCTGGCATTCTCCAGCGAGATGGCCGCCTGGGAGGCCAGCATGGCCAGCAGGTTGATTCTCCGGCCGGTGAACAGCGCATCCGCCAGATTATTTTCCAGGTAGAGCACGCCGATCAGCGCGGCCTGCTTTGCCAACGCCAGGCAGGCCACCGAGCGCACGCTGCGCGCCCGGACGTCCGGATCCTGCCCGAACTTCGCATGCGTGCGGGCATTGTCGAGGACGAAATCCGCGCGGGTCGTGAGCGCCGCGTCGACGATGGCGCGGGGATAGGGCACGACACCAATCGGATCCAGGTCGACCACAATGCCGGATTGCTCGGTACGGGCTTGCGCGGCCAAGCGCAGCGTACCGTCCTGCCAGAAGAACAGCAGTGCCCTCTGCGCGGCCGCCTGCTCAAGCGTGGTTGTCAGCAGCGTGTTGATCAGGCGGTCGAGCTGCATCTCGCCGGCCAGCGCCTGCGTCGCCCTGATGGCGGTGTCGAGGTCCAGCTGGGCGGCAGGGCCGATATAAGTCGCGGGCTGACGGGCCGCCGCGTCGGCCTGCTCGACCGCCGCGCGGCCCGTGTCCAGATCCGTGCCGTCATGGGCGCGCGCGCGCGCCTCCAGCTTGCGCACCTGGCCGTCGGCGCCCCAACTGCCATAGGCATCGCGTGCCTTGCGCAGGTAAGCCATTGCCGGCGCCGCCAGGCCCTGTTCGAAACAGCAGCGCGCGCAAAGATCGTAGGCCAGGGCCTCGTCATGAACCTGGTCCCGCTCTCTCGCCTGGCGGGCCGCTTGTTCGTACTGCCGCATGGCCTGCAAGGGATCCCGCGCCATGCGCAGGGCTTCGGCCGACAGGATGCCCGCGCGCGCGCCGAAGTTGGCGGGGTTCTCCCGTGCCCAGGCGCTCAGTTGGTCGTGATGGCGCTTGAACGCCGCCGCTTGCACGCTGCCAGGCACGTGGCCGGATATTTGGCCGGATATTTGGCCGGGCGCGTGGCCCGGGAATGCCGGCGCCCAGGCCAGCGAGAGCGCCGCGAAAAAATGGTAGTCGGCGATCTCCAGGAAATACGGGGCGGTCCAAAGCAGCGGCTCCGCCTTGCCGGCCGCGTCCAGCGCCCCCCGATAGTCGTCCGCTGCGAAGCAGGCCTGCAGCTTGCGAATCCAATAGCAGCAGGCGGCGACGGCGAGGCGGGGGTCGGCCTGCAGTCTTGCCTCGGCTTCCAGCAGCCCCGGCTCGCTGGCGTCCAGCGCCATCCAGCCCGCGGCCCTGCCCCGTAGCACCGCGACGTACCTGGATTGCGCGCTCAGGATATCGACGACCCGTCCCACGCCCAGCGAGCGGGCGAAAGCCAGGCCAGCCTCGATCTTCGCCTCCACGTCGGCCAGCGGCTCTGCGCAAGCCAGCAGATGGGTCACCAGCTGGTTACGGCTGTAGGCAGCGAAATTGAAATCCCCCGTCTGCCGGCCTTCTTCGAAACTGCGCTCGATCAGCTCGCGCCCACCGCGCACGGGCTGGGTCCACGGCAGCAGCAAGGCGCCAAAACACATATGGACCTTGGCGCGAAAGCGGCCCATGCCCTCCTGCGCGACCAGCGCCAGGCCAGCCTGGCCCAGGCGATACCCCAGCCCGTAGTCGCCACGGCGCGGCCCGATCGTCATGCCAAGGTGAACGTAGGCAATGCAGGAGGCTTCGTCATTGCCATGCTCCAGGCTGATGAGCGACATCCAGAGCGGTATCAGGTCGCGCAGGTTCCGGTCCATGAACGACGCGGGCGACATCACCTCGGCCAGGACGCTGAGCGTGGCGCGCCACACCGGGCTATGCATGCGCGGCAAGCTGGCCAGCGACTCGGCCGGCCGATCGCCCAGCAAGGCAAGGAAGCGCTGGTACTCCTGCTCCACCTGCCCCTGCGCGCCGGGCAGGAAGTCCAGGCCCATCGTGCGGATGAACCCCAGCCCCAGCCTGACGGCGTGGTCGGACTGGTCAAGCGCCGTATGCACCGCCACTTGCAGCCGCGTGACCGCCGCCAGGTCATAGGGTGTCCGCGTCCTGGCGCGCAGGTCCAGCAAACTGGCCGCGGCGGCGCCGAGCCGGCCACCAACGAATTCGCACTCGGCGCGCCCCATCGCCAACGCCAGCGCCAATGCGTGATGGGTCTCCCATGCCCCGTCTGGCAGCCATCGCTCGCCGGCGGAAAAATAAGCACTGGCGGCGGCGTAGGCGGTCGTCTTCATCGCGCGATGCGCGGCCTCCAGGCTCAGTTGGGCAACCTGGAGCCGCTCGCCGTCATCGAGGTGAATGCCGACTGCCCGGTTGAACTGGTCAACCGCGCAGAAGATGCCACCGTCGCGGTTGTCACCGCTCTTGTCACCGCTCTTGTCACCGCTGTTGTCACCGCTGTTGTCACCGTGCGCCATGCGCTGCGCCAACCTGCGTCCAAGCCGCAGGTGCAAGGCCGGGCGATCGGCTGCCGGGATCAAGGCATAGGCTGCCTCCTGGACCCGTTCGTGGGCGAAGCGATAGCAGGCATCGCCGGCCACGATGCAGCCCCCGGCCACGGCTTCGGCCAACAGGCCGCCAAGGCGTGTTTCGCTGACATCCAGCGCCTGCGCCGCGGTTGCCGCCGGCACCGTGCTGCCCAGGCAAGACAAGGCCATCAGCAGGGCGCTTGTTTCTGGCGGCAGTCGCTGCAGGCCCTCAGCAAGCAAACCCGGCGCATCGCCCTGGATATCCGGCGAGTCAGGCAACGGTGCGCTTGCGACCAGATCCAGGCTGCCCTGGCTGCGCCACGCCTCCAGGCACCGCCGCAGTTCGCCGGCAAGCGCGCCCGCGCTGGGGTAGCGTTCCTCGGGTGCCTTGGCCAGCAACCGCATCACCATGGCCGACAACACTGGCGCAACGGCGTCGTTGCGCTCCGACGGTGCCACCGGCAGTCTTGCGAAATGGCTGTGCACCCAGCCGACCGGCTCGCTGGCTTCGAGCGGCAGGACACCCGTGAGCATCTGATACAGGATCACGCCCAGCGCGTAGAGGTCCGCCCGTGCGTCGACCGCCGACTCGCCCCTGGCGGCCTGCTCGGGCGCCATGTAGGCCAGGGTTCCAGCCAGCATCGGGGGATCCGCGCCTGGCAAGGTGCCGGACGATGCGACGGTGGCAATGCCGAACCCGGTAATCCAGGCCCGTTCGCGGTTCGATGCGATAAGGAGATGCGCTGGCTTGATGTCCCGGTGGATGATGCCGGATTCGTGCATGGCCGAGATCGCGGCGGACACGGCGATCGCGATTTCCAGGAAGGCTTCCGGTTGAAACGGCTCGCCAAGCAACTGGGCCAGCGGCAAGCCTCCCTCGTCGGCCGCGAGCAGGGCCGGCCTGCGGTCATAGCGGATCAATGCCACCGGAACCGCTGCCCAATCGGATCGCAGCAGGTCCCGCAAGGTGTATTCGTGCTCGAGGCGTCGCCGTACGCCCGCCGCGCTGGCAGCCGGGCCGGCGAGCGAAAGCAGCACGGGCGAGCATCCGGCGGCGGTCCCGCGCAGCAGCGCGACCTCACCGTCCAGCAGATACTCGAGCTTGTAGCTGCGCAACGAATTCATCGGACCTGGGACCGCATCATGAAAGCTGGAAACCTCAGAGTATATTGCGCCCACGAGGGGCAATCCGCTGTAGAGGCTGCGCCCGCCGGTGTCGCCGTCTCATACTTTGGTGTTACCCCCAGCCACGCCAGGCCTGGGCCGGGCGGGCCACGCCTGGCCTGGGAGCACGGTGGGGACAGCGCGGCCGGACCGCTCTACCCTGCGCTCCCCAGGGGGGAATCCCCGACCGATGCCGACAATACCACCGTATGATTCCACTGAGCGTGACAGCGCGATATCCTCGAAGCAAGCGATGGAGGCCTCCGACCGCTTCGTCACCGCTCAAGACAAAAGGAGGAACACCGTGTGATAGCTACCCCGGTGATCGCCATCGTCGACGACGATGCTGCTGTCCGACAAGCCCTGGGAAGCCTGCTCCGCTCCTTCAATATGAGCGTCGAACTTTATGCGAGCGGGAACGATCTGCTTCAGTCAGACACCATCGATGCCATTTCCTGCCTGGTCGCCGACGTGCAGATGCCCGCGATGAACGGCTTCGCGCTCTGCGAACACCTGCGCGCACGCGGGTTTTCCACGCCGGTGATCTTCATGACGGCCTTCCCCGAGGAGCGCTTCCGGCAACGCGCCGAGGCGATCGGTGCGGTATGTTTTCTCAGCAAACCCTTCATGGAAGCTGACATCATCCGTTGCATCGGGAACGTGCTGACGCGAAGCGCGAATTCCGGGCCCTGGCCAGGAGACTGAGGACGATGTCCGAGAGCGTGATGCCCCTGGCACTCGGCATGCGCCACGAGCGGCTTGCCCTGGGGCTGGGCGGCTTCTTTGCCGCCGCCTCCATCCGGGGCGCCGACACCCTGCTGCCGGCCTTGTCGCGCGATTTTGGGATCTCCGCAGGAAAGACCGGTATAGCGGTGACAAGCTTCATGCTTGCCTATGCCGCATTCCAGCTGATCTACGGGCCCCTGGCCGAGCGCTACGGCAAGCTGCGTGTCATCGCGGCCGCCTTGCTGGCATGCGCCGTTGCCAATTTCGGCCAGTCGCTGGCGCCTGGCTTCGAATGGCTGGTGGTGCTGCGCGCCGTGGCCGGCGCCGCAGCCGCGGGCGTCATCCCGATCTGCCTGGCGCGCCTCGGCGATACCGAACCACTGGTCTCGCGGCAGAGCCTGCTCGCGCGCTATTCGGTGGCCACGATCTGCGGACTGATGACCGGCCAATGGGTATCCGGACTCGTCGCCGATACGCTGGGCTGGCGTGCCGCCTTCGCGCTGCTGGCAGCCGGCTTCGCCTGTGTGGCCGCGATCCTGGCCGGCCTGGCACGCCGCGATGTAACGGCCGGCCATTGGCAGCGCGAGGCCCCCGGCCCGCGGCCAGGGCCCGCTACCCTGCTGAAATCCGCATGGGTGCGCCGGGTACTTTGCATGACCTTGCTGCTGGGCTTGCTCTGCCCAAGCGTGTTCGCCTTTGTGCCGACCTACCTCAAGCTCCACTTTGCCTTGTCCCTGGCAGCGGCCGGCGCCATCACGTCGATGCACGGCATAGGCGGACTGCTGTACGCCGGCTTCGCGCCTGTGCTGATTCGCAGGATGGGACGGCAGCGCCTGGCCAGGCTGGCGGCCGCGCTGCTTGGCGTGGGGATGGCCTGCATTGCACTTGGGCAACACTGGCTCTGGATCGCCGCAGGGTGCCTGTGCGCGGGCTGTGGCTACTACATCGTCCTGAATGCGATGCAAACCGCCGCCACGCAGATGGCACCTTCGCAACGCGCGAACGCCGTCGCCTTGTTTGCGTTCTGCCTGTTCGCGGGCCAGGGCCTTGGCGTGCTGCTGGCCGCGCGCCTGGTGGACACGGCTGGCATTCCGGCCTTGTTCGCCATCAGTGGCGTGCTCGTGATCCTGTTGATCCTGGAGCTGTCCAGGCAACTGCTGCCGCGCCTGGACGCCACCCCGCCATGATCCAGCGCAGGGGTGGTCAGCTGCCGTCGGGTGCTGCCAGGTGGCGCACGACGGGCGGCGCGGCTCCGCGGTGAAAACGATGCACGCGCGTCTGGATCAGTTTGTCGTTCATGGTGTGGCGCTCGTGCTGGCGCAGATGCTCCAGCCACGACTCCACCAGGAAGGTCTCGATGAAGCGCCCGGGCGCGGCCAGGTCTTCGTAGACACCCCAGGACAGCGCACCGCTGCGACGACGAATCCGGCGCATCTCCTGCACGGCCTCGGCAAACGCTGCCGCATCCTCGCGCGCGACCTCGTATTCCACGCAGATCATCACCGGCCCACGGTCATGGGCCACGTCCAGTTCACCCGGGTGCAGAAAACCTGAAGGCGCCAGGTCCAGGTCCGGCGAGATGTCCAGGCGCCACCGCAACGCAGTGGCGCATGCAAGGACCAACCCCGCTGCCGCCAGCACCAGGGCGACGGGAATGCCCAGCAGCGCGGCGGTCTTGCCCCATAGCGCGCTCCCCGCGGTCATGGCGCCGAAGAACACGGTCAGGTAGGCCGCCAGCGCGCGCGCCTTGACCCAGCCAGCGGCGCTGCGCTGGGCGGCCACATTGAGCGTGGACAACACCGCGATCCATGCCAGCCCGGCAAACAGCAGTGCGGCTGCCAGCAGCCAGAAATGCCGCACATAGGCCAGCGCAAGCAAGCTCAGCGCGAACAACAAGCTTGCCAGCACCACCATGCGATCGGCTAAGACCCGGCCGCGCAGCTTGGGGAGCACAAGGGCGCCACCGACGGCGCCCAGGCCGATGCTGGCCAGCAGCAAGCCATATCCGCCCGGACCGAGGCCCAGTTCCTGCCTGGCCACCAGCGGAAGCAGCGCCCAGCCGGCACTGCCGAAGAGAAAGAACGCGACCGCCCTGACCAGCACGACCCGCAGCAGCGGTGCGGCCTCCACGTACCGCAGGCCGGCACGCACCGCCGAGAAGAAATGCTCGGACGGCAGGTTCCGCCGGGCGGGCTCGGCCTTCCACCGGTACAGCACCAGCGTCACGCCCAGCACCGACAGCGCGTTGAGCAGAAAGACTACTGCGGGCCCGGAGAACGACAGGATCAAGCCGCCCAGCGCAGGGCCGATCGCGCGGCTGATATTGATCCCCAGGGAGTTCAGCGCAATGGCCGGCGGCAAGTCCGCCTTGTCGACCAGGTCCGGCACGATGGCCTGGAACGGCGGCGAGCTCATCGCCGCGCCGGTGCTCAACAAAAATGCAGCAAGCAGCAGCACATGGGCGTTGACGAGGCCGGTAAGCGCAAGCACACCCAGCGTGGTCGCCACGGCCAGTGTCCAAAGCTGCGCGAAGATCAGGTACTTGCGCCGGTCGACGATATCGGCCAGCACCCCGGACGGCAAGGCGAACAGGAACATCGGGAGGCTGCCCGCTGCCTGCACCAGGGCGACCATCAGGGGATCGGGATCGAGCGACGTCATCAGCCAGCTGGCACCCACGTCGTTCATCCAGGTGCCCACATTGGACGCCACCGTGGCGATCCACAGCATCCGGAAAGTGCTGTGCCGCAGCGGGCTCCACGGCGATCCGGCGGCACCGGCGCTACCGCGCCCGGCGGCAGGTGTGCCGGCACTGCCGGCTTGAGAGTCATTCATGGCTTGGTCGCAAGTTGCTCAGGCACTGACGGTGGCAGTGCCAACGGTGGCACAGCCGCATTGTGTGGAGCACAGCAGGCTGCCGTCTACCCATACCAAGGGACAATTGTCCTGTGCCTCGGCAGCGGCTAGCATCGGCGCCGACGCATTGGCCTTGCGCCCGGCGCGTCAGGCGTGAACCCTGCGGCGCCAGTTGCCGGGAGAGACGCCGACCGATTGCGAGAACACGCGGGTGAAATGGCTTTGATCGGAGAAGCCACAAGCCACGGCCACTTCCGCCAGGGAGAGTCCTGATTCGCGCAGCAGCCCGCGGGCGCGCTCCAGGCGCTGGGCCGCCAGCCACTGATAAGGTGTCTGGCCAGTCGTATCCCGGAAGGCACGGGTGAAATGGCTACGCGACAGGTTGCAGGCGTCGGCGACGTCCGCAATGGAAAGATCGCCATCGATCTTGGCGATCAGCATTTCCTTGGCCGTCGCCACGCTGCGTTGCGACAGCAACCGGTTCGTCTTGGGCGTAGCGACGGATCCATTCCCATAGTGCTCGACGAGATAGGTCCCGATCGTGAAGCCCAGCTGATCGACGAACAGCTTGCTGGCCATGCCGGGGTGGCTCAGTGCCGGCGCCGCCGCCTGGGCGAGATGCGCCAGTACCTGGTCTTGCTCTCCCGCCGCGCTGCGCAGCCCCAGGATGCGCGAGCGGCCTAGTTCCGCGCTGGTGCGCTCGATAAAGGTGCGGGAAATCTCCAGCAGTATGAAATCGAAATAACCATAAAAATCAGCTTTATAGTCTTCAAGGAAATTCCGGATATAGATGGAATTCCTTTCAAATTCGTGGGTGCTCGCGCGGCTCTCATGAAACACCCGGCGGCGATGTCCGGTGCACAGCGAAACCCCCACCAGAAAGCCACGATTCGACGCCGCAGTGATAACCTGGCTCGCCTTCTCGCCGGGCGAGCTTTTGCGGAAAAACTTGATCTCGCTGCCGGCGAGATTCTGATCCCTGGAGAGCTTTTCCGCAGCGCACCCGAATGCGTCAATCGGTACAGGGGCTGCGAGCGAGATGGAGGCATTGGCGTTGACGGACATGATCTCACACGGGAATAAACCACCACCAAGAAAACCCACGCCGCGGCAGCAGCGGCTGACCAAGAATAGCAGAGCTTGCATGCAGCTCGCGTGAAACCTTGGATGATACGGGTCGAGTGACGCAAGCGCCAGTTGCCTGCTGAAAACGAAGGGCGCGCGATGCCTTCTGTATAATTCAGACTCTTTCAGGCAATTCTCCCGTATCAAGCGGCGTGCCAATCACGCGGCATCGCCAATAGTCCGATGGACTATAGAGCACACGCCGGCAAGATCGCCCCCTGGCGCTCCGATCGACTCCCATCTCGATCTCCGCGCGGCCGCCCAACATCCTGATCGTCGCCCCCGGTCATCGACCGTCTGACGAGTCATGGCAATCCACGCGAACCTGCGCGATTGCCGGCCCGGCAAGCCGATCAGTAAGGATCTATCTCTTTCTATGAGCAAACTCCCCAGGCTCGTGCTGAGCCTTGTGCTGGTTGCGCTATTGCACCTGATCCCCACCGCGCTCCCGGCCGCAGCCGCAGCCGCCGACACCACCTTGAATGCGGATGCGCCCGCCGCCAGGCCGCCATCGCGCGCGGATGCCGTTGCCGAGCTGAAACGGCTCCAGACCGAGCAGGACCGCATCAAGCAACTGGCGTCGTCGCCCACCAGCGGCACGCAGCTCGAAGGGCTGGATGACGCCATCCACCAGTTGGCAGGCGACGTCGACAAGCTGAGCGCGGCGCTCACGCCCCAGCGTGCGCAGTTGCAGGCACAGCTCGACGTGCTCGGGCCGCCACCCGCCGCCGGCACCACACCGGAGGCAGCCGCAGTCGCGCAGCAGCGGGCAGACCTGAACGCGCGCAAGGCGCAACTGGACAGCGGACTGAAGCAAGCGGCCGAGGTCAAGGGCAATGTGACCAACCTGACCGAGCAGATCGCCAAGCTGCAGCGCAGCCGATTGAAGAACCAGCTCGCGCTGCGGTCGGCCAGCATTCTCGGCACGGCATTCTGGGAGCCGTTGTTCGCGCCAAGCCAGGAGGACCAGCAGCGGCTAAACGCGTTCATGGGGCAAGTCACCCCGTTGTGGGACCTGGCCTGGCAACCCGGGCGGCAGGCAATCACCGCCCTGCTTCTGCTGCTTGCGATCGGCGTCTGGACCATCGGCCGACGCCTGATCGAGCGAGCGCTGGCATGGTTCTGCCTGACGCGCCTGCCCGAGAGCCGGCTGCGGCGCAGCGCGCTCGCGCTTGCCACGGTACTCGCGACGGTTGCGGCGACCGCCATCGCGGTACAGGTCGTGTGTTTTGCTTTCGCCCCGCACTATGAACTGCCAGCTCAGGTGCAGGACCTGATCAGCGAACTCGGCAAGCTGACACTGACAAGCGCGCTGATCGCGGGCCTGGGACGGGCATTGCTGTGCACGCGCCATCCCTCATGGCGCGTGCCCGCGCTCGCCGATAAGGTCGCGCTGGCGATGCGTCCGTTCCCTAGTGTCCTCGCGGGCCTGCTGCTGATCGCCGGCACACTCGAGCAACTCAACCGGACTGCGGACACAAGCCTGCAGGTGACCTTGCTAGGCCGCGGCCTGGTGTCGCTTGTGGTGGTGCTGACGATCGGCGCGGCGCTGCTGCGCGCCAACCGTGTGCGCACGAAGCTCGCGGCGGCGGGCGAGCGGCCTGAAGCGCGCTCCACCTTCGCCGGCCTGATCCACGCTGGCGTAACGGTGACGGTCGTCGCCTCGCTGATGGCGCTGCTGATCGGCTACATCACGTTCGCACGCTTCCTGACCTATGAACTCGTCTGGATCGACATCGTCCTGTGCAGCCTGTACCTGTTGACGCAACTGACCCGCGACGTCTGCGAAAGCGTGTTCAGCGCGCACCATCCAAGCGGCAAGGTCATCAAGCAGTTGTTCGGACTCGGGGACAGCCATCTCGCGCAGGCGTCGACGGTGCTTTCGGGGATTGGCACCAGCCTGCTGCTCCTGGTGGCCGTCATCGCACTGCTGACCGGCGGCTTCGGCACCACGCCAAGCGACCTGCTCAACAGCCTGCTGACGATGCTCGGCGGCGAGCGGCTGCGCAGCCTCAACATCATGCCCGACCGCATCCTGAACGCGGTCATCGCGCTCTCGGTCGGCACCTACCTGCTGCGCTCGGTGCGGCGCTGGCTGGACGCCGAACTCCTGCCCAAGGTCTGCATGGAAGCGGGCCTGCGCGCATCGCTCATCACGCTGTTCAGCAATATCGGCTATGTGCTGATCGTATTGCTGACGCTGTCGCTGCTGGGCGTCAGATGGGAAAACCTGGCCTGGATCGTCAGCGCGCTGTCCGTGGGCATTGGCTTCGGCCTGCAGGAGATCGTCAAGAATTTCGTGTCGGGGCTCATCCTGCTCACCGAGCGCCCGGTGAAGGTCGGCGACATGGTGAGCATCGGCGGCGTGGAGGGCGACATCAAGCGCATCAACGTGCGCGCGACGGAGATCCTGCTGGGCGACCGCTCGACCGTGATCGTGCCCAACTCGCAGCTGATCTCGCAGAACCTGCGCAACGTGACGATGAGCAACAGCACGCAAGGGGTCGCGACGCTGCTCCTCACCTTCCCGTTGAACATCGATCCCGAGCAGGTGCGCGAACTGCTGCTCGACTCCTATCGGGAAAATGAAGCGATTCTCGACAAGCCCGCGCCATCCGTCACGTTCAGCCAGCTGGCGCCGAACGGGATCACGCTTAGCGTGACGGGCTACGTAGGCAGCCCGCGGATCGCCACCGCGACCAAGAGCGACCTGCTGTTCGAGATACTGAAGCGGCTGCGCGCGGCCGATATCTCGCTGTCGGTCCCGCAGACGTTGCGGGTGGAGAACATGGCCGCGCTTGGCGCGTAACGCGTCCGGCCCCTTACGGGGTCACCAGCGCCACCGCGTCCTGCAGGCCATGTGCACGCCTGGCGCCCATGGCCTGCTGCACCACATCGCCGATCATGTCCGCAGTGACCGCCGACAGCGTCCATCCCAGGTGGCCGTGGCCGGTGTTGTAGAACACGCAGGACGCACGGCCCCGGCCCACGCGCGGCAGCATGGTAGGCATCATCGGCCGCAGTCCGGCCCAGGGCACCACGCTGCGCGTGCTGACACCGGGGAAGCACTGGTTGACCCACTCCACCAGCGGACGGATGCGGTCAGCGCGGATGTCGCGGTTGTAGCCATTGAACTCTGCCGTGCCCGCCACGCGGAAGCGATCAACGCCCAGGCGGCTGGTGACCAGCTTGGTTTCGTCGTCGAGCAGGCTCACGACGGGCGCGGCCGCCTGGCTTTGCGCATCGTTCAGGTTGACGGTGATCGAATAGCCCTTGACCGGATAGATATTGACGCGATCGCCAAGGCTGGCCGCCAGCGCCCGGCTGGCCGTGCCGGCACAGACGACCACGCCGTCGAACACGCGCGATTCGGCCTGCTGGCCGTCGCCGCTGACGATGGTGACCTGCCGGCCATCGGTGCTGACCGACTGGACATCCTGGTTGTACAGGCAACGCACGCCCAGGCGGTCGATGGCCACAGCCATGCCGCTGGTGAACTTGTGGATGTCGCCAGTGGAGTCGCTCTGGGTGAAATAGCCACCGTAGTACTGTCCGGCCAGGGTCGGCTCGATGGCGCGCATTTCTTCCGGCGTGACAGCGTGGCGCTCCAGCCCGCCCTCGGCCAGCAGCTTCGACACCCTGCCTGCATGCTCGAAGCCCGCCTTGTCGCGATAGATATGGAGGATGCCTTCCTTCTTCAGGTCGAAATCGATGCCTTCGGCCGCCGCCCAGGAAAACAGGTGGTCGCGCGCGGCAATCGCCAGGCGCGTGGTCTCGATGGTGTTCTTGCGGTAATGGGGAATAGCGGCGATGAACTCGGCGAACCAGGACAGCTTGTGCCAGCTCGGGCGCGGGTTGACCAGCAGCGGCGCATCGCTCTTGAGCATCCACTTGATGCCCTTGAGGATGGTGGACCAGTGTGTCCAGACTTCAGCGTTGGAAGCGGAAAGCTGGCCGCCGTTGGCAAACGAGGTTTCCATGGCGGCATAGCGGTGTTTTTCGAGCAGGGTGACCGAGAAACCGCGTTTGGCGAGCGCGTAGGCAGTGGTCACGCCGGTGATGCCACCACCGATAACGGCAATTGTTTTCATCTCTATGGTTCCAGGACGTCGGATGGGAGCCTCTTGCGCGGCATGCGCAAAAGACGCCCCCTCTGTCCTTGACCTGAGAGATTCACGATACGCCACTTTGGGAGTGACGGGGATCGCTTGCTCCTTCGGTACCGCCGGCTGACGAGCGCCGGGGTTCTTCAGAGTTCACACGTGATACCGGTCCTTTTGCCTGAGAGTTTCCGGGGCGGTTGCTCCTTCGGCGCTGCCCGGCGCATGGCCAGGCAGTCTCTCCCGATATCAACTTTGCATGATGCCGCCGGGCAATACCAGGTGACATGGCTCGGAACTTTAGCACTAGTCTGACTGCCTGGGGAATTTCCCTGCGGGTTCAGGCCGGGAATATCAGCGGGCCGGAACCGGGGCAAGCGACGCGTGCGGCGTGGCGGTACGTTGCTCGGCCTTGTGCACCATGGTGTAGGCGTAGTCCACGCCCATGCCGTAAGCGCCCGAGTGTTCCTTGACCAGCTTCATCACGGCGTCATAGCTATCACGGTGCGCCCAGTCGCGCTGCCATTCGAGCAGCACCTGCTGCCAGGTCACCGGCACCACGCCGGCCTGCACCATGCGCTGCATGGCGTAGTCGTGCGCTTCCTTGCTGGTGCCGCCGGAAGCGTCGGCCACCATATAGATCTCGTAGTCGCTGTCGTGCATCGCCGACAGCGCGAAGGTGGTGTTGCAGACCTCGGTCCACAACCCGGCCACGATGATCTTCTTGCGACCGTTGGCGGCCAGCGCATCGCGCACCTTCTGGTCGTCCCACGAGTTCATCGAAGTGCGTTCCAGCGTTTGCTGGCCGGGGAATACGTCAAGCAGTTCGGGGTAGGTATAGCCGGAGAAAGACTCGCTCTCCACCGTGGTGATGGTGGTCGGGATATTGAAGATCCTGGCCGCCTTGGCCAGGCCCACCGCGTTGTTCTTCATCGCCTGGCGGTCCATCGACTGCACGCCGAAGGCCATCTGCGGCTGGTGGTCGATGAAGATCAGCTGGCTGTTTTGCGGGGTCAGGACTTCGAGCTTAGCGTTGGTCATGATTTCTCTCCTTGGCTACCTGGCTATTTGGCTATTTGGCCGTTTGGCCGTTTGGTTGAATTATTTAGAACGTCGTCTTTGGCGTCGATCCGTCCATGGGTTGAACTTTATGGCAGAGCAGGCCGACAATGTGATGAGTTAGTCGGATAACTTGTTCAATTTTATTGATTGATATTTAATGGGAGTAGGAAGCAGCTAAGCGGTGGGGGGCGTCTATTCGCTGGTTGCGGTCCTGACGCTCGGCTGGCTGATCCTGGCATACCGAAAGCCGCCTCTTACGGCACCACTATGGCCGGTAGAAAACGGCCTTTGGGCGGTTGTGACCGCGGTCATGCTGATCGCGTCAGTCCTCCTGATGGGTTCGCTGATCCGCAGCGCGGCGTGTACGCGGTGACGCGCCACTCAGTTCCAGCCCGATCTCTGTCCCGCATGGGAGTCCAAGACGAGTTATCTGCCGTTCGCGGCGATCGCGGCCGGCCGTGCGCGGCTCGGCGGGTTCGGCTTGCACGCGCATTTGGGCGGGCTCGTCGTCTGGCTCGCAGCAACTTGGGCTCATATCCCGTCCGCCGGATGGGCCGCGGGCATCTGGCGCTGGCTGTAGCTGTAGCTGTGGCGTCAGGCGTCCAGATACGCCCGCATCAGCGCCTCGAACCACTCCACGAACACCGCCAGCCTTCGCGAGCGCTGGCGCCTGTGAGGGTAGAGTATTGAAACCGGCATGGGAGCGGCGCGGTGCGAGGGCATGACTTCCACCAACGCCTTGGCGTCAAGCATGTGTTGCACGTCGAAGCGTGGAATCTGGATCAACCCGAGCCCGGAGCGGCAGCAGGCGATATAGCTTTCGGCATTGTTCACCACCACCCGGCTGGGCACATTGCTGGCGTGTTCGCTGCCATCGGCCGTCATATATTCCCACGGCAGTTCCCTCCCGGACGTCGGTGACGCATAGCCCACGGCCCAATGGCCGTTACTCAACTCGTCCGGATGCTCGGGCGAACCATGTTCGCGCAGATACTTGGGACTGGCGCAGTTGATGAGCGCGATTTTTCCCAGTGGATGCACCACCAGGCTGCTGTCGTGCAGCATGCCGATGCGCACTGCGCAATCCACGCCTTCCTGCACAAGGTCGATGGCACGATCGGCCGAGCCCAGGGCCAATTGCAAATGGGGATGGCGGCGCAGCAGGCCAGGCAGCGCCGGTGCGATCAGCCGGCGGGCGATACGGCTAGGTACGTCCACCTTGAGCCGCCCGGCCACCTGGCGCTGGTTGGCCTGGAACAATTGGTCGATGTCTTCCACATCGGCCAGCAAAGGCCGTATGCGCTCCAGCAACTGGGTGCCATCGGCCGTTGGGCGAACCTGGCGTGTGGTTCGATGCAACAGCCGCGCACCGACCTGGATCTCCAGTTGCTGAATGGCGGCCGAAACCGAGGCGCGCGGCAACTCCAGCGCATTCGCCGCCTTGATGAAGCTGCCCATCTCCGCCACCTGGACGAAAACGCGGTACTGATCGAACCGGTCCATGTCTCTCGCTTCTCTAAGCCGCTTCCTTCGTGTGTGCTGCTGCCATCCAAGGTCCTGCTGCATGGTCGGGCCAGGGGTGGCCTAGCCGATTGATCAGACTTGCCGAGCGGCCGGCCATATCCTCCGAACTGGCGAACGGCAGGTAGAAGGATAGCCGCAATTGCGCACCAACTGCGCGGCCAACGCCAGCCCTACCGCGATGAAGCTCACGGCAAGCATGGCGGCCTCACTTGGTGGTGTAGCCGCCGTTGATCAGGATGGTTTGCCCGGTGATCCACCAGCCGTCGCTGACCAGGTGGCGGATAAAGGGCACAACGTCCTCGATGTCGGTCAAGCCGGTCTTGCTGAAGGGCGACAGTGCAGCGGCTGTCTTGTGGTACGCGACCGCATCGACGCCTTCGGCCGGGTAGAAGAATGGCGTGTCCATCGGGCCCGGGCCGACCGCTGTCACTGAGATGCCGCGCGCGCCGAACTCCTTGGAGGCCGCGCGGGTGTAGTGCTCCACCGGCGCCTTGGTGCCGGCATACGCGGCATAAAACGGTGTGAAGGCCCCGAGCAGCGACGTGACCAGCGTGCAGATCTTGCCGTTGTCGTTCACGTGCCGGCCAGCTTCCTTGAGGAAGAAGAAGGCCGTCTTGGCATTGACCGCCGCCATTTCGTCGTACTCGGCCTCGCTGATCTCGGCGAACGGCTTCTTCAGCACCTTGCCCACCGTGTTGATGGCGATGTCCGGCTTGCCCACGGCGGCGATGGCGTCGGCAAACAGTTTCTCGACGGCACCGGCAGTCGTCAGGTCAGCCTGGATCGCCACGGCCTGAGCACCTGCAGCCTTGACAGCGGCAACGGTCGCGTCGGCTTCGGCCTTGCTACTCGCGCTGTTGTAGTGAATCGCCACGGCCTTGGCGCCCTGATGGGCAAAGTCGCGGGCGATCAGCCCGCCGAGGTTCTTCGCGCCGCCAGCGATGAGCACGACTTTGCCCTTGATCGAATGGTCTGCCATGGAAAATCTCCTTCGTGGATGAATGGAGAGGACAGTCTAGGCAAGGGCCGCCAGAAGATCAGCCAGGCGATTCCGGATGGATTGTCCAGAAAAACATCCCAATCCGAAGATAGATCGATGCGGAGCTGGCGTGTAGCCAGCCAGGTCGGATCGACATCGTCACATCGTCACGGTCGGCCGTACGGCTCACGCCAGGTTCATCAACACGGTGATGCAGGCGATGTCGATGCAGGCGCGCCGGAGAAAACGCTTTTGCCTCGGAGTCCGCAGGGAGAGGGCCGCGCGCGGAGGAAGCGAATGGGGCATGATCCCCCTGCGCTCCGCCGCCCTGCACTCTCTTTTTACTGCAGCTCGATCTTCGCGATCGCTGCCAGCCGCTTCCAGCGCGCGATTTCGTCCTTCTGGTAGTCGCGAAGTTCTGCCGGCGTGGAGAGGATCAGCGAGGTGGACTGGCGCTGGTAATACTCCTTGACGTCGTCGGCGGCGCCGGCCTGGGCGAACAGTTCGCCCAGGCGTTGTGCGATGGGCGCAGGTGTCTTGGCGGAGACCGCCGCTGCCACCCAGTTGTAGGCCAGGAAGTCCGGCACGCCGGCTTCGGCCGCGCTTGGCACGCCCGGCAGTAGCGGCGAGCGCTGGGGCGCGGTGTAAGCCAGCGCGCGCACCTTGCCGCCCTTGACCAGCTCAATCGCGCCGCTGGCATCCACCACGGCGAAGTCCACGTTGGCGGCCATCACGCCGTTGATCGCGTCGCCCGCGCCCTTGTAAGGCACGGCGGTGGTCTTCATGCGGCTTTGCTCGTTCAGCCATTCGCTGTAGAGCGTGTACGACACCGAGCCGGTCCCGTAGTTGAGCGCGCCAGGCCGCTTGCGCGCGTCCTCCACCAGCGCCTTGAGCGTGTGGTACGGCGAGCTGGCCGGCACGATGATCAGGCATGGCCCACGCGACAACAGCGTAATGGGCGTGAAGTCAGTCAGCGGATCGTAAGGCAGCTTGCGGAAGGTGGCGGCATTGGTGGACAGCGTGGAGTTGCTGCCGATAAACACCGTGTATCCGTCAGCCGGCGCGCTGAGCAGCGTCTGCACGCCGATGAAGCCGTTGCCACCCGGCTTGTTCTCCACCACCACGCCCTGCCCCGTCAGCTCGCCGATCTTCTTGGCGAACATGCGGGCGGTCATGTCGGTACCGCTGCCGGACGGGAACGGCACGATAAAGCGGATCGGGCGGCTGGGAAATGCCTGCGGCTGCGCCAGCGCGGCGAACGGCGCGCCGGCCAGGCTAGCTGTAAGGACGGTGCCAGCCAGGACAGCGAAGCGGCGCCGGGAACAGTTCACGGTTCGGGTCATGTTGTCTCCTTGGTCTTGCGCCTGGCAGTGGGTTCCGCCAGTGCGGGTGTGTCAGTGATTCCGTGGTTCAGTGATTCCGTGATTCCGTGATTCGCCTTGGCGGCGGGCTAACGCTTGAGGCCAAGCAGATCCCGCGCGATAACCCATCGGTGCACTTCGGACGGGCCTTCGTAGATGCGCATCAACCGCGTCTCGTTGGCCATTTGCTGCAACGGCATTTCCTTGGTCATGCCCATCGCGCCAAAGGCCTGCATGGCGTGGTCGATCACGTCCCAGGCCATCTCGGTGGCGAATACCTTGATCATCGAGACCTGGGTACGCGCCTCGTCGCCGGCGTCAATGCGTGCCGCGGCCTCGTAAGTCATCAGGCGACAGGCGTGGATGCGGGTGGCGGCATCGGCCACCCACCACTGGATTGCCTGCCGGTCCGCCAGCGCGGCGCCGAAGGTGCGGCGCTGCGGCGCGTACTCGCACAGCATGTCAAGCGCACGCTGGGCGCGGCCAATGCACCAGGCCGCCATCTGCACGCGCCGGCTGGACAGCCGTGCCTGCATCGGCGCGAAGCCCCGGCCTTCCACGCCAAGCAGCTGCGTGTGCGCAACGCGGCAGTCTTCCAGCACCACCTCGTAGGTGGAGGCGCCGCCGATCATGGGGATGCGCCGTTCTACCTTGAAGCCGGGCGTGCCACGGTCGACCAGAAAAGCAGAGATGCCGCCGCGCGCGCCGCGCGTCTTGTCGGTCACGGCCATCACGATGGTCCAGTCGGCGCGGGCGGCACGGCTGATCCAGATCTTGCGGCCGTTGAGCACCCAGTCGTCGCCGTCGCGTTCGGCACGGGTGGTCATCATGGCCGGGTCGCCGCCGGCGCCGGGCTCGGAAATAGCGATGGCGGAGATGGTCTCGCCGCGCGCGTACGGTTCCAGGTAGCGCGCACGCTGGGCCGCGTCGGCGGTCTTGAGCAGCATGCGAAGGTTCGGCGAATCGGGCGGCAGGTCGTAGGGTGTGACGGTCTTGCCCAGTTCCTCGTTGACGCCGACCATGGCCACCACTGGCAGGTCGGCTCCACCCATCTCGGCCGGCGCATCCAGGCCCCACAGGCCCAGCTCACGCGAGAGTCCGTCCAGCTTGTCCTGCTCCTGCGCCAGCAGCGTGAGCTGGCCGCCCTCTGCCTCGCGGGCCAGCACGCCCGCTTCGAGCGGGATCAGTTGCTCGCGCACAAAGCGCGCCACCAGATCCTTGAGCATCTGGTGTTCTTCTTCCAGTACGAAGTTCATGCCATGTCTCCTTTATTGTTTGCGTGCCGCTTCAGGCGGCGTCCCGGCCGCCCGTTACCCGGGCGATGTCTTCAGGGGTTAGCCCGGCTTCGCGCAACACTTCATCGGTGTGCTCGCCCAGCGTGGGCGCGTGCCGGCGCAGCGACAGCGGCGTGGCGGAGAAGCGCGTCGCGGGCCGCATCTCGCGCAACGGGCCCTCGGTAGGATGCTCGGTCTGCTGGAACAGCCCGACCGCTTCCAGGTGCGGATGCGCCAGCAATTCGTCCGGTGCATAGATCGGCGTGGCGGGGATATCCAGCGTCTCGAACAGCGCCATCCACTCCTTTGTGGTACGGGTCGGCGTGATCTGCGCGAGGTGCTGGTACAGCGCGCGGATATGGGCGTTGCGCTGCGCGCGGCTGGCGATGTTGTACTTGTCACCCAGGTCATCGCGACCCACGGCATGGAAAAAGGCTTTCCAGTGGCGGTCCGTGTACGGCAGCGCGCAGATCCAGCCGTCCGCAGTCTGCGCCGGCCGCCGCCCGCCCTGCAGCAGGCGCGCATAGCCGGCCGCGCCGGTGGCGGGCTCGAAGGTCAACCCCGCCAGGTGCTCGGCCATCACGAAGCTGGCCATGGTTTCCAGCATCGGCACCTCCACCGCTTGCCCGCTGCCGTGGCGCTCGCGGTGCAGCAGCGCGGCCATCACCGCGTTGGCCAGCGCCATCCCGGTGGTCTTGTCGGCGATCAGGCTGGGCACATACTCGGGCCGGCCGCCGGCGACGGCGCCCAGCGACACCAGCCCGCAAGCGGCCTGGATGATGTCGTCGAAGGCCGGCTTGTCACGGTGCGGGCCGTCCTGGCCAAAGCCGGTGGCCACGCAATAGACGATGCGCGGGTTCAACGCTGCCACGGCGGCGTAGCCAAAGCCCAGCCGCTCGATGGCGGCCACGCGCATATTGTGGATCAGCACATCGGCGCCGGCGATCAGGCGGCGCAGCGCCGCCGCGCCTGCAGGCGTCTTCAGGTCCAGCACCACTGAGCGCTTGTTGCGGTTGAGCGCCAGGTAGATCGAACTCATGCCGGCGTTGCGCGATACGCCGTTGGCGCGCATGAGGTCGCCTTCCGGCCCTTCGATCTTGATGACGTCCGCGCCCAGATCGGCCAGAGATTGCGTGGCCAGGGGGCCCAGCACCACCGAAGTCAGGTCGAGTACGCGAATTCCCTCGAGCGGGCCGGCGCAGACAGGTTTCTCATGTTGCATGCGGCCCCCTCAGCGGCGCTGGAAGACGGGCGCGCGGCGCTCGGCCATCGCCGCCACGCCTTCGCGGAAATCCGCCGTGGCGAACTGCACGCGCTGGATGGCCAGTTCACGCTGGTTGGCCTGCACGATGCGGTCGGCCAGCCCCAGGCGCAGCGTCTCGCGTGTGCTTTCCACGGCCAGTGGCGCCGAGGCCGCGATATCGTGCGCGAGCGCCAGCGCGCGGGCACGCACCTCGGCCTGCGCCACCAGTTCGTCGGCCAAGCCGATGCGCACGGCTTCTTCGCCATCGATGCGCCTGCCCGTGTAAAACAGCAGCGCGGCCTGCTGCTCGCCAACCAGGCGTGGCAGCGTCACGCTCATGCCAAAGCCGGGATGGAAGCCGAGCCTGTTGAAGCTGGCGCTGAAACGCGCTTCGCGGCATGTGATGCGGAAATCCGCCACCAGCGCCAGTCCCAGCCCCGCGCCGATCGCGGCACCCGCAACGGCCGCCACGATGGGCTTGCGGTTGCGGTACAGCTTCATGGCCTGAGCGTAGAAGGCCGATGGGTCGCGCGAGACGCTGCCCTGGTCGGCGCCGCTGAAATCGGCCCCGGCGCAGAAGGCGCCCACGCCAGATGTCAGCACAATGGCGCGGCAACTGTCGTCCTCGTCGAGTTGCAGCAGCGCTTCGGCCAGCCGGCGCATGACATCGGCGTCGACAAAGTTATGGGGCGGGCGCGAGATCTCGATCTGCGCAACATGCTGGTCGCGTGTCAGGACGATTTCGGGGGTGGATGCCGAGGTCATGGCGAAGGGCTCCGGGAAGTGGAAAGGCACCCAGTATTCGCCGATGCGGATTCCCGCGCTACACTACAATTTCGGTTACTGAAATTACTTGCAGCGCCCCGCTGCTGGATTGGCGGGGCTGCGGCCAACGACATGCCTGACCCGCAACCCTATTCCGCCCCCGTTTCCGCCCCCGATTCGCACCCGGACTCCTGCGCCAAGCCGCCTTCGAGCCGCGAGCTCACGCACAGTACCGGCCAGTTCACGCGCCAGACCGGAGGCAGTCAGTCGCTCGAACGTGGCCTGATGCTGCTGCGCGCGTTCCGCGTCGGCTCTTCCAGCCTGACCAATGCGGACCTGGCAGCGCGCACCGGCCTGCCGCGCCCCACTGTCAGCCGCCTCACGCGCTCGCTGGTGGATGGCGGCTTCCTGCGCTACGACGCCACCGAGCGCGCCTACCGGCTGGCGGCCGTGGTGGTGAGCCTGGCGGACGCCTTCCACCACGCCACCACGGTGCCCGATATCGCCCTGCCGCTGATGCGCAAGATCGCCGAGGCGGAAAAGGTCAATGTCGGCCTGGCCGTGCCCGACCAGACCGCCATGGTCTACCTGGCAGCGGTGCGCCACAGCCGCGACAGCGTATCGCGCACCCGGCGCGTAGCGCCCGGCACGCGCGTTCCCATGGAACTGACCTCGATCGGCATGGCGTGGCTGGCCGCGGTGCCGGCCGGCGTGCGCGACCACTTCCTCGCACGGATCGAGGAGAAGGCCGGCGACGAATGGCCGGCCTTGCACAAGGAACTGTCGCGTGGCATTGCCCAGGCCCAGGCGCAAGGCTATTGCAGCGCCAACTACCAGCCGGGTCACCTGACCGCCGTGGGCGCGGCGTTCCGTGGGCCGGACCACCAGTGGTACGGGCTCAATATCAGCTTCCCGCACAAGCCCAGCGAAAAGCCGCGTGATGTGGCGCGCTATGCGCCGCTGCTGCTCGGCCTGATCGAGAAGATCAGCGCGTCATGCGGGGCGGAGGACAGCGTGGAGTGAGTATGACGGCCGCCGGCTAGCGCGGGGCCGGCGTGGCGCAGCGAGGTGGGAATCCAGCTGCGCCATGGTTTCCGGTCTGGCCTGCCGTTTGCCAGGCGGCAGATCAGGCGAGCCCGACCGTAAGCGCCCCGTAAGGCACCCTTACAAACCGACGTGATGGACCCAGCCGGCAGGGCCAGCGGCCTGGTTGCGCTGAATCTCCACCAGCCGCTCCCTAAGCACCTTGACGGTGTTGCCGGCGGTGCCGTTCCCGATCGCGAAGCGCGTCCGCGCGGAGCGCACTTCGCCAATGGCCACCAGCGTCGCCGCCGTTCCGCAAACAAAGGCCTCGGCCAGGCGTCCGCTTTGGGCATCCGCCTCCCACTCAGGGTACGAATACCGGCGCTCTTCCACCACCATGCCCATCTCCCTGGCCAGCTCGATCACCGAAGCCCGGGTGATGCCCGGAAGAATCGAGCCGCTAAGGGGGGGCGTAACCAGGGTGCCATCGTCCATCACGAAGAAGATGTTCATGCCACCGAGTTCCTCCACCCAGCGGTGCTCGGCGGCATCCAGGAAGACCACCTGGTCGCATCCGTTCGCCGTGGCCTCGCTCTGCGCGACCAGGCTGCCGGCATAGTTGCCACCGCACTTCGCCTCGCCGGTGCCGCCGGGCGCGGCGCGGGTGTAGTTCTCGGATACCCAGACGGAGACGGCCTTGTCGCCGCCCTTGAAGTACGGGCCCACCGGGCAGGCGATCACGCAGAAAATGAACTCGGAGGCGGGCTTGATGCCGAGGAACACCTCGTTGGCAAACATGAAGGGACGCAGGTAGAGGCTGCCCGAGCCGTGCGGCACCCAGGCCTGGTCGATCCGCACCAGTTGCTCGATCGCTTCCAGAAAGAGCGATTCAGGCAACGCCGGCATGGCCATGCGCTTGGCCGACGCCTGGAAGCGGCGCGCGTTCTCGAGCGGGCGGAACAGCGTCACGGCGCCATCCGCGCCGCGATAGGCCTTCATGCCCTCGAAGATCTCCTGGCCATAGTGGAGTACCGAGCACGCCGGATCGATCGAGAACGGCTTGCGGGCAGTGACCTTGGCGTCCTGCCAACCCTGTCCTTCGCGCCAGGTGATCGTCACCATATGGTCGGTGAAGACGCGGCCGAAAGCGGGGTCGCGCATCAGTGCATCCCGCGTGGCCGCGTCGAGCGCGTTCGGGTTGGGTTCGAGGCTGAAAATGGTTTGTTGCGTCATGAGCGCGCGTCTTCCTTCGCAGGCGTTGGGGATTGGCAGCAGGGCGAACACCCCTGTCTGCCGCCGGCATGGCACGTGGTTCTACGTGAAATCCGAGGGTATCGATGATCGCATGCTGGCACCCGGTTTGTCTTCAATGACAAGGATTGACCTTCGCTCCGGACATTGCTTAGCCGCTACGACAAGCCACACCGCATGAAGGTTATGTTAAATCGTTGTTTTGAGACGGTAAGCCAATTGAAACCGCCTCTTAGCCTGCCTCAACACGATTGCGCCCTTCAGCCTTGGCGCGATACAGCGCCGAATCGGCCCGTGCCAGCAATTCGTCAAGGGTCGCTTCCCCGGCCTCGATGCTGGCCAACCCCAGGCTTGCCGTGCAGGCGGGCTGCCCGGCGATGGCCGATTGCTGCTCGACTGCCTGGCGCACGCGCTCGGCCATGGCAAGCGCGGTCTCCATGCCGGTTTGCGGCAGCAGCACGACAAACTCTTCGCCGCCGAAGCGGCCAAGATGGTCCGTGTGGCGCAGTGCCCGCCCTACGATTTGTGCGAAATGCGCCAGCACGCGGTCACCCACCAGGTGTCCGTGCTGGTCGTTGATGCGCTTGAAGTGGTCGATATCCATCAGCAGCAACGACAGTGGCTGGCCGCCGCGCCGGTTCTTCAGTTCACTACTACCTGCGTGCAGCACAGCGCGTCGACTCAATATTCCCGTCAGGTCGTCGCGTTGCGCCAGGTACTCGAACTGCGCGCGTAACCGCTCGCTCACAGTCAAAAGCAGTCCAAGGCAGACGAAGAGCGACGCGAAACAATACGCCGCAATGTACGCGGTCTGAATAGCCGAAGGGGAAAACCGCGAAGTATCGACGGCATCCTGGAAAAGCGTCGTCGCAGCCCGCATCAACAAGGCCAGCCCCTGGAAAGCGAGGACAACTGCCATGAAGCGCGGCGCAAAACCCCGGCCGTGCTGCCAGGTCAGCCGCGCATGGGTCAGGCATATAGCCGCTAACACCGAGGTAAGCAGCAACACGCGGATCCGATAGTCGGGATGGGCCAGCAGGAACCAGGTAATGCCAGCCAGGCAGCCAATGCCCAGGGCGAGCCAGCGTTTCCAGGTGCAGGGCACCCCGTAGAAGCGCTGGCTGCCGAAGTAGAACAGTGCGCAGCCCGAAAGCAGTAGCGCGTTACCGCCAAGTGCGACGAGCACGGCCGGCCAATCCCCGTCCATCGCATAGAAGGCGGTGGAAAGCGCGCAAAGCAGCGGCGCCAGCGCCCAGGGTAGCAACCCTTTGATGGAAGCAGGATAGGCGCGGCGAAAGGCCAGCAGGACGATGCCCAGGGCGATATTGATCATCCCCGTCATCGCCGTCATGGAACGCAGGTCCAGGTTTAGCATGGGTCAGCCGTGGAGAAACGATCTGTGCACATGGCACCGTGCACACATTGTACCGGCGGTTAGCCACCGCCCGGCCGCCAGGTCGGCCGTCGCCTGGTAAGGCAGGCAGTGTGTACACTACTGCCCTACCTTTTTCGCTTGACCCATGACGATCACTATCAACGAAGACCTCCGTGCCTATATCGATCCACTGACAGAGGACGAATACGCGGCGCTGGAACGCAGCTTGCTCTCGGAAGGGTGCCGCGATGCACTGGTGCTGTGGGGCGATCTCCTGGTGGACGGACACAACCGCTACAGCATCTGCCAGAAGCACGGAGTTCCTTTCAATACGGTACAAAACCGGACGTTCCAGTCCATGGAGGATGTGCACCTGTGGATGATCGACAATCACCTCGGGCGGCGCAGCGTGTCGGATTTCCAGCGAGGTGTACTCGCATTGCGGAAGAAGGAAATCGTATCCGCGCGTCTGGCGCAAGCGCAAGCCCAGCCTGGTTCCGCAAAGCCTGCCGGGGCTGAAGTCGCCGTGCAAGCCGGGGCCGATACCGTGTTGACTCGCGAGGCCGTTGCGCGCACGGCGCGGGTGAGCAGTGCGACGCTTGGTCAGATCGAAAAAATCCAGAAGACCGCTGCGCCCGAGTTGGTCAGCGCGGTAAAGGCGGGCGTGATTTCCATCAATGCTGCGGCTGCCGTAGCCTCCTTGCCTGGCGAGAAGCAGGTAGCGGCCGTTGCCGGGGGCAAGAAGGAACTGCGCCAGGTAGCGAGACAGGTGCGCGAGGCCCGCGTGCCACCCAAGCCTGAACCGGTGCCCCCACCCAGCGACGCCACCCCCGATCAACTGGAAATTCACCGTCTGACGCAATTGGTGGCACAGCTGACAGAAGAGCGCGATCAGTTGAAAAAGAAGGTGCAGCACTTGACGGTTGCACTCGCAGAGGCCCGCGGCGGGCTATCGACTGCCTGAGGCACGCTTATCTGGGGAGCGGGGCCGGTGGCCCCGCTCCCAACGCCGCCGGCTTACTGGCTCAGCCGCGTTACCTTCAATTGCGGGTCCGCCGCAATTGCCTGCTCGCTGAACGGCAGCCGCACCCACCGCTTGGCGGAGTACTCCGCCATCTGGTCAAAGGCGTGCGGCGACTGCTGATCTACGGACTGGCCGTACACCAGTAGCGCCTCGGCGACCGGCCCTTGCTCGTCAAAGCCTACGGTCTGCACGTAGCTGGTCCCAAAGTAGACCTGCAGCCCCTTGTCCGACACCGGGGTGCTTTGCAGCTTGTTGAGCACGCCTTCGTATTCCTCACCGCCGTGCAGGGCGATGCGGCCAGCCGGTGCCGTGGCGGCCTGCACTTGGCCCAGCGGCGCATCCAGCGCAAAGCCGGCAGTGCGCATGGCCTGCACGGCGTCCTTCAGTGCCTTGAAGACCTCGGCGCGCACGGACGCATCGCGCATGCGCAGTCCGCGTGGCGTGTTGACCGGATCGGTCGGGTTGAACTCGATGGCGTAGACCTTGGGGATCTTGCTGGCGCGCATCCAGAACTCGCGGAACAGCGGTGCGGCACGGCTGTCGAGGTTGCTGTGGCGGTCCCACTTGCGCAGCGCCGCGCAGCCGTCCCTCAGGTCGGCGTCCTTGGTGCCGAGGCAGGCATCGAGCAGGTCATCCAGCACGAGTTCGCCCGAGAGGTTGCGGTCGCGGAACAGCACGGCCTGCAGGCCGGGCACGTCAAAGCGGTTACCGGGCAGTCCGTCCTCCCCCGCTAGGCGGCGGCCGATTTCCATCAGGCCAACGCGCGTGCGCAGGCGTTGCGCAACTTCGGTGGGACCCAGCACCGGTGAGAAGCCGGTCAGCTTCTGACTGGGGTTAGACAACCACGAACTGTCATTGCTGTTGGCGACATAGTCATCGCGTACCAGCACGGGCATGGCGTTGGGAGCCACCAGCCCCGGTACTGGCGATGCCGCGTCCACCGTCCAGTTGCAGCTAGCCCGCGCGCCGTCCAGCAGGACCATGCCCGTGCCCTGCATCAGCTTGGCGGCCAGCGCAGCGCTGTCGCCGGCCGGCGCGCATTGCTTGAGCATGGCGGCCGATACGTTGGGCGCGACCGATACATCGGCAAACATGGCGCGGCCTTCGCGGTCGGTGGCAATGGTGTTGACCCACGGAATGCCCAGGCGGCCAATGGCGGTGCGGATGCCAGCCACGTCGCGCGCGCGGCCGATATCAAGCCAGGTGTCGACCGAACGCGTGTTGTTGCGGTTGGCGTCGCGCAGCGTGTAGGCCTTTTGCGCGGACCACGGCAGGCCGGCCGATGGCATGGACAGCACCGGGCCGTATTCGGTCATGTAGAAGGTATGCGAGCGCTGCTCGGTACGGCCGTCGGGCAGTTTTGCCGCATAACTGACGGTGCGTGGGGTCATCTTGCGCGGCACGCCGTCCACCAGGTAGGTAGTGGGGTCGCCTTCGGCCAGCTTCAGTTCATACAGCGTGAAGCGGCGGGCCGTGGACACGGTGTGCGTCCAGGCCACGTCCTTGTTGAAGCCGATGCTGATGATCGGGAACGACGCAATGGACGCGCCCATGACATCCAGCTTGCCCGGTATGGTCAGGTGCGCTTCAAAAAAACGATTGGTGGTGGTCCACGGAAAATGCGGATTTCCCAGCAGCAGGCCGCGCCCATTCGTGGTGGCTTCCTTGCCAAAGGCCCAGCCGTTGCTGCCGATCGGCGGATCCAGCAGCTGCAGGTCGTTGTTGACGGCGTCGAAGTCGATGCTGGCTACGTCCACCGCCCCCGCCTGCTGCGCGGTCTTGGCGCTGCCCGCAGCCCCAGGCGGCACCGCGGCGACAATGCCCGCTGCCAGCGCGCCGGCACTGGCCTGGATGCTCTTCTCTTCGGCCAGGCGGAAGAGGTCGATGGCGGTAATGGGCCGGACCCAGTCAGCGTTGCGGCAACCAGCCGGGCGTTGGGCGGGCGGGGTATCGCGCAGGTAGCGGTTGTAGCCGGCGATATAACCGCGCAGCAGTTCGCGCGCCTCTGGCGAGGCCTGCGCGTAGCCGGCGCGCAGGGCGTCGTCATCCATGATGGCGCGGAAGAACGGGTCGGATTCGCGGTTCTTGATGCGCTTGAATGACACCTCGGTACTTTCGTCAGGGCCGAACACGCGCGAGCGATCGCCGCTGACCGTGACGACCTGGTCGGCCATCAGGCAGACGTTGTCCTGCGCATATGCGTAGCCCATGCCAAAGGCCAGGCTGGCGTAGTCGTTTGCCTTGATATGGGGAATGCCATAGGCGGTGCGGCGGATCTCGGCGTTGAGTCCGCCTTCGCTCCAGTTGGCGCTGTCGCTGCCTGCGGTGGCGCAGCCGCCCAGGGTGGCGGCCGCCAGCACGGCGCCGCCCAGTGCGGTCGCGCCGCGCACGATGCGTTGCTTCATTGTGTTGTCTCCTCGGTCTTGTGTCTGTGCTGTGGGCCCATGGAACGTTGCGCGCCAACCGGCGACGCGCCATGGTGCCGCCGACATGGTCGGGCATCGGGGCCGTGACAGGTAGAGTGGATTCCGCCACAATTGGTGGCGTTCCCGCCATCGGGCAGGCACCATTCCAACCACAACCCGCCGCGCCATGTCGGACGTCTATCTGCTGTGCTACCCCTCGGCCGTTGTCTCCGCCCTCTCCACCGCGGTCGACATGCTGGACATTGCCAACACGCTTGCCTCCATGCAAAGCCGGCGGCGCGCCACGGCGGCGCCTTTTCGCTGGCGGCTGGCGGTAGCCGAGCCACAACGCTGGCAGGCGCTGGCCAGCGTGCTGCGCTGCACGTGCGTGCCGCTGGAAGAGTTGGCCGGCGCAGGCAAGGACGCCATGGTGGTGATCGCGCCACCGTTGTTTGACCACATCGCCGGGCTTGAACATATGCTGTCGCGATTGGACCGCGAACGCGCCGCCATTGCGGCAGTTGCTGCGCGGGGGGCGCTGGTGGTGGCTCCGTTCACGGCAGTGGCACTGCTGGTAGCCATGGATTTGCCGGCACAGCGCAAGCTGGCGGTGCCGTGGCTGATTGCCAACTGGATGCAACTGAGCGAACCCGCGCGACGATTGCAGGCCGACCAGCCAGTGGTCAAGAGCGGCAACCTGCTCAGCTCCCGCGCGCTGGATCGCATGCATGCGCTGCTGCTGCAGGCAGTGGCGCATACCGCCGGTAACGCGCTGGCCCGCACGCTGGGCAACGCCCTGCTGGACCAGCCCGAGCGCGGCGAGACAGTCAATATCTGGCTGAAGACCGGCGACGCGCAGCGCCACAGCGTGGCGCTGCGCGCGCGCCGCTACCTGCAGCAGCATCTGGCCGAGCCCTATGACCTGCCGCGGCTGGCAGCGGTGGCGTCCACCAGTGAACGCACGCTGCTGCGGCATTTCATGAAGACAGTGGGCATGTCGCCGCTGCAGTTCCTGCACCAATTGCGCGCTGAGCGCGCCTGCCACCTGCTGGAAGTCTCCACACTCAGCCTGACCGCCATTGCCGAACAATGCGGCTACCAGGACATGTCCGCGTTCCGCAACCTGGTGCGCCGCCATACGGGCCAGACGCCAGGCGCGCATCGGCGGGCGCATTCGGTGCGGGCGGAATTGCGGGCGGGCTGAGGGGCTGACGGGCCTGAGCCCGCCGCATGGGCAGGCTGGTTATAGGGTTATAGGCAGGGCCATGGGCTGCCCAGCCGTTTTGCCGCTTGGCGACTCGGCGACTGGATGCCGGTCAGCGCAACAGCAATCCGGCCAGCAGCAACAGCAGCACATCCAGCCCCAGCAGGCTGCGTGGCCGCAACCTCCCCTGCAGCAGGCCGCCCAGACCAGCCAGACCGGCGATCTGCAACAGTGCCAGCCCCCACAACAGGCCGCTCCCCAGCGCATCGCTTTGCCACAGATAGCCGGCACCGGCCACCATCAGCAGAGCAAACTGCAGCAGAGCCACTGGCACGGCACCGGCCACCAGCGGAGGATCGAAACGCTGGCGTGCACGCTGCAAGTCAAAGGGCGCACTATCATCGCTCACGCCGGGAGGCAGCCAGCCCGGGGCCTTGAACCACACCTTGATCTTGTCCCGCCAGCGTGGCGCACGGCGCGCCATCTGCCACAGCGGCACATAGCCGGAAGCCACCGCCCATAGCGGACTCCAGCTGTTGAGCGGGGTGCGGGTACCATACACCGGCTTCTCCTCCTCCTCGGCAAAAGTGCCGAACAGCCGGTCCCAGATGATCAGCATCCCGCCGTAGTTCTTGTCCAGGTACTGGTCGTTGACCGCATGATGCACACGATGGTTGGACGGCGAGGAAAACACCCGGTCAAACCAGCCCAGCTTGCCGATGTGCTCGGTGTGGATCCAGAACTGGTAGAGCAGCACGACGAGGCCGGCCAGCGCGAACTGCTGCGGGGCAACCCCGGCCAGCGCCATCGGCAAGTAAAACGGCCATCCCAAGAAGGCAACGGTACTCTCCTGGCGCAGCGCGGTGGACAGATTGAAATCCTGGCTCTGGTGATGCACGGCATGGGCGGCCCAGAACACCGCACTTTCATGCCCGGCCCGATGCAGCCAGTAGTCGCAGAAATCGAACATCACGATCGCCAGCAGCCAGCCCCAGACACTGCCCCACAGGCCGGCATGAGGAAACAGTGCCACCCTGCGCCACGTCAAGACATACAGGCCGATCTGGAAGAGCTGGCTGACACTGGCCACCAGCTGGCTTAGCAAGCCCTGACTCAGGTTGCTGAGAGCATCACTCAGGCGATAGGTATTGCGACCGACGAACAGGCCGTAGCCCAGCTCCACCAGCATCAATAGCAGGAATACCGGGAAAGCGTAGACGGTGATTTGTTCTTCCATGAGCCATTCACAAAAAGTGTCTTACGACCGACATACGATTGACCGGCCCCTTGCCGAAACGGGTCAGAGACTGGTCAGAAGCGGTCGTTATTATGGCAAGAAATGTCTTTTTTTACGGCGTGTATTTGGGATATCCGGCAAATTTTTTGTGCAGTGCAATGCGCAGTTTTACCTGCGGCTGCCATGCCTGGCATTCATGCAGCCTTCCTGCCGAGTCGCCTCGAAATTCCAAAAATCCAGTTGGTTGCCGACTGGCCTTGCAGGATCTCGATAACCTGGGGCAGCCCCGGCTATTGAGGACTTTGCCGAGCTACCGCCCTAAACGCTCCCGAAGGAACTCGATGAAGCGCTGCGTCTTCGCCGGCAGCAGACGGGTTTCGGTGATGGCATAAACGGGCATCGGCGTGCCGTGCCATTGCGGCATGATGCGGCGCAGCTTGCCGCTAGCCAGCTCATCAGCGACGACTTCCTCCGGCATCAGGACGATGCCCATATCGAGCGTTGCCAGGCGGCGGCTCATGCCAACGCTGTTGAGCACGAACCGCCCGCCCACCGACACCGTGGCGCTTCGCTTCCCGTCGCGCAACGTCCACGAACCCGCTTTCAGGATGCTCAAGCACTCGTGCCGATCCAGGTCGGCGGGCTTGTTTGGCTCGCCCGACCGTTCCAGGTAGCCGGGCGAGGCGTAGAGGTGAGGTGTGAGCGAGGCCAACGCACGCGCGATCAGTTGCGAGTTCTCGGACTCCCCCATGCGGATAGCCACGTCGAAGGGTTCGCTGACCAGATCGACCCGTCGCGGAGTCAGGTCGAAATCGAAAGTGATGCCGGGATAGAGGCCGGCAAACTCGGCGATCAAGGGCGCCAGGTAGGTGACTGCGAAATCCACCGGCAACGATGCACGCAGCACACCGCTGGGCTGGGCAAGCATTTCGCCAAGCTGCTCGTGTGCCAGCCGGGCTTCATCGACGATGCGCCTGCATCGCTCGAAGTAAATCTGGCCGGCCTCGGTCAGTTCGATCTTGCGTGTCGTGCGATGCAGCAGGCGCAGCCCGATCGCTTTCTCCAACGCGCTGATTCGCCGCGATAGTGTCGAGTTCGGCACGCCCGTCGCCTCCCCGGCACTACGAAAGCCCTTGGCTTTGACGACCTCCACGAACAAGGCCATGTCGTTCAGCAGCTCCACGCTCGTTGCTCCATCAATGGATCAATATTATCCAAATTACCATATTTATCCCGCATGGGAAGCAGGCGATGATGCCTCCATCCGAAGCGCGGCTTCGCCGGAAGCGAGCCAGCCCTTTCGTTCATCACCACTTTCCGAGGATTCCATCATGAGCAAGCTGTTCGATCCCGTCCGCGTCGGCCGCCACACCCTGCAAAACCGCCTGGTCATGGCACCCATGACCCGTAGCCGTGCCCAGTTCGACGGCACGCCGGGAGAGCTGGCCGCCGAGTATTACGCCCAGCGCGCCAGCGCCGGCCTGATCGTCGCCGAAGGCACCCAACCCTCGGACGATGGACAGGGCTACCTGACCACGCCAGGTATCTACACCAATGCGCACGTCGCCGGCTGGAAGAAGACCACTGACGCCGTGCATGCCAAGGGTGGCCACCTCTTCATCCAGCTCATGCACGCCGGGCGCATGTCGCACCCCGACAACACGCCGCATCATCGCCGGGGCGTCGCACCGTCGGCCATTGGGCCGGGTACGCAGATGTTCACGGCCAAGGGCATGCAGGACATTCCCGTGCCGCGTGCGCTGACCACCGAGCAAGTGCGCCAGACCGTTCAGGATTTCCGCCACGCGGCGCGCCGGGCGGTCGAGGCCGGCGCCGATGGCGTCGAGATCCACGCTGCGAACGCCTACCTGATCCAGCAGTTCTTCGCACCGAGCGCGAACACGCGCACCGACGAGTACGGCGGTCCGATCAAGAACCGCGCCCGCTTCGCCCTCGAAGTCGCCGCCGCGATCGCCGAGGAAATCGGTGCGGACAGGACCGCGATCCGCCTGTCGCCCGGCACGACGCTCTGGGGTATCGACGAAGGCGCCGAAGGGCCGGAGTTGTACCGCTACCTGGTCGCCGAACTCGACAAGCTGGGCCTGGCCTACTTGCACATCCTGCACCAGGGCAACGAGCCGCTGCTGGCCGACATCCGCAAGCTCTGGAAGGGCACGCTGATCCTGAACCGGCCGAGCCGCCCGCGTGACCAGATCGGGGCCGACATGGCATCGGGGCTGGCCGACCTGGAAGCCTACGGCCAGATGGCTCTTGCGAACCCGGATTTCGTCACCCGGCTGAAGACCAATGCGCCGATGAACGAGGTTCAACACGGTGCCTTCTTCGGCGGCACGGCGCAGGGCTACACCGATTACCCGACCTTGAGCGAAGCCCAAGGAGCCTGAGGCCCCGACAATGTGCGCCGACAGATATCAGACGCCCCTCCCCTGGGGGCGCCTGCCGCCCTCGGAGTCGTCCTTCGCCGACCCAACCGCGCATTGAATGGCGGCTAGCTGGTCAAGCCAGCGATAGCGATGGCATTCCAACATCCCGATGAATGGCCGTAGTCGGAAACGGGAATAACGAAGGCCGCTTCGTTGCGATCATCGCAGCTTCAGAACCATGTGCTGTTCGTCGTAGAACCGCCCATCCACCTTCATTGCGCGGGGTTCGATGCCGAAAGCTGCAAATCCCAATGATTCGTACAATCGTTTGGCCGCGGTGTTTTCCGTATTGACGCACAGATTGCACTGCGCGCTATCCCAGTTCTTTGACGCATGGGCCATCGCAGTTTTCAACAGATCCCGCGCGATTCCCTTGCCGCGTTGGTTCGGGGCAACAAATACCCCCCAGATGGTCGCCTTGTGGCTCACCTGCGAGAGCGATTCGCGACGTACGCCAGCGATGCCAACCAGGGTGTCACAAGCGAACGCACCAAAAACAGCCTGCGTAGGCGTCGATTGAATTCGCTCTGCGACTGCACTGACAGAGCGCGCCTCTTCTTCGACGCGGGTTGGCCAGATCGCCGTGGGAGCGTTTTCGATAGCCTGTAGACGGATTGCCTTGAAGATTGCTGCGTCAGCGGCGGTAAGTAGTCGGATTTCAACCAAGGAGGCGGTCATAAAATCTCAAAAATTGTGCGTTTGCGTCATTTGAATAATGATGCATTTTTAGAATGCTGTGGTTAACGGTTTGACGTGCCGCACCAGCAACACTGGCGCCCGGTTCTTCTCGTTCGCGTGCACCTTCGCATTGTGGCGAATAAGCGAGAGCAGGCAGAATCGATCGCTTGGCTTGAAAGGCCAATAGTGGCTCGGCCATGCAGGTGGACGGCAGTCGCCGACTGCGAATTCAACTGGTCGATGCAACGCAACGTCTGGCGTCAATCGTTAGCTACGCGTGCGTAGCAATTGAAATCGCTTGGTGTGCCGCGAACCATGCGGTACGAGCGAAGCAGGCCTTCGTGGCGATAGCCACACTTCTGCAGCACTCGCATGGACGGCAAATTGCTTTTCAGTACGGTGCCTTGAATGCGAACAAAGCCGTAAGCAATGAAGGCCCAGTCAGTGACGGAAGCGCACACAGAGGTGGCAATGCCTTTTCCCCAGTGCGAAGGGGCCAGGTCATAAGCAATTTCCGCTGTGCGATTCACGTCGGAAATGGTGTGAAACCCAATCGTGCCAACGAGGTTGCTACTGGAGCGTTCAATAATCGCCAGGCGCCTGGTTGATTGGGCATCCGGCGATTCGAATCCGTCAAACATCTGTAAGAGCTCGTCCTCTGACCTCAGGTTCCAGCTCGTGTGTTCGATAACAGCCGGGTTCGATAAGTATGCAAACCAGGCTTTCATGTCAGCGCGCTCCAACTGACGAAGTGATATGCCCGGGTACCCGGACTCCATGGTTGCACCAATTCTCATTCCAGAACCTCTTAGCGCTGATCATCCCGCATCTTAGCCGGTCGCGCCACCTGTCTGGGGCCTCTGACGCGCAGTACGGATTGGCGCTAGCGCCATCGAACAAGAATTCTGTCGCGCAGCATGCATGAGCGGCCGCGCTTGGCCGACTCGGCCGGCTGTTAAGCCGCATCATCCAAAAAGCTTGGGCAAGTCGATCGGTTGTATGAACTGAGGCGGCACCGCTTGCGTGAGCCAAACACCGTTCTGTGATTGGAAGAAGGCGTGACCCAGCTCGTGCATCTTCGCGGACTCCACCCTCAACACGATGGGACTGCCGTGCCGACGCCCAACGGCTAGCGCGGTAGCAATGTCTGCCGACAGATGCACGTGCTGCCTGCTCTGCGGCTTCAAGCCCTGGTCCTGAATGGCAGGAACGAACCTGCTTGCCGTACCGTGAAAAAGTTGCACAGGCGGCTTAAGCGCTTCGAGACCAAGATTCACATCCATCGAGTGCCCCTGGTTGGCTCGGATCATCAGCCCGTCGTCGCTGATGGCAAACCGCCTCTTGTCGCTGGTCGCCACGATCTTCTCAAGCATCTCACGATCAATTCGCTTGCCGTGCGCATTGGCTTGCCGCAGGAGCAGCTCGACATTGGCCCAACCGGCTTCATTCAGCGAAAGGCCTATCGTTTCCGGAGCGTGTCTGAGCACCAAACTAAGGAATTTACTGCTGGACGTCAGGTCTTCGCTCAATTCACCCACTCCTGGTGCTCCGGAAGCATACTTTTAGTGGACCACCACGGTTCAAGCCACTCCATGCATATACCTTTCACAAATAGCCATTCTTGGCCAGTGGCGAATTCGGACGTCCGATTCTAGTCGGAAAGCAAACGACGTGCGTCCGCCCTGCCCTTCACCGCCTTGCGCAGACGGCTCTCATCGTTCTTTGGCAAGACCTTCGGCCTGTCGCCGAACCCGGGCAAGCATACGCCGCCGGATTAGCCCACTGACAGGACGGATGATGTACCAGTAAGGAGCAAATCGGCGACGAACTGCCGCGGTTGGACAAAACACCCGGGTCTCCGTGCTCAGCACGGATGCGCCTGACGCATTGGCATCCACATTGAAGCTCATGACGAGTTGGCAGACGTCCATTCTGGCTGTCGCCTTGAAGGCTTCGGGGGACCCAATGTCCAGCAAACCGTAATCTGCCCGCCAGAAAGCGCCGATCAGTCCGAACGCCAGCCCGGAATCCCCCTCGCGACCAAGAAATGTGAAATCGTCGAGATCAAGCGGGGGTCTGCTCGACCGGTTCATCAATCGCGACGGCAGCTCGCGCAGGCCAATGGCCAGCCGTACCAGCGGATCATCTTGCGCACGTTGGCGAGCAACGCAATCCAGAATAATGTTCGCTGGAGCGTGTACAAGCGCAGCGTGTCGCTCTCGGAAATCATAACGAGGCAGAAAATCGTCAATCAGAGTCATTTATATTTTTTCCCACCGCACGCGAGATTTGCATCCTATGGTCTGCGGTTCACTCCACGAAGAGAATTGTCTGCCATCCACACGTCGATTGTCGATGATCCAGGCGTCCGTGTCGACAGACTGATATTGGCGGGCCCGCCTCGTTGACCAACCCCAAGCAACCGCTTGAAAGCCCATGTGCCTATTCCGAAGCGGCTCCAAATGCGCCGTGCCCGGCCACTACCTCGCCAAGAAAGTCCATCACCGCGCGCACAGGGGCCGAGCGCCGCAAGTCCTTGTGCACCACCAGCCAGATGTCGCGCGAGAATGCAGCGCCCTCGTGCTCCAGCCGTACCAGGCCCGCATCGGCATCCCCCAGGAAACAAGGCAGGCCTGCCACGCCCGCCCCTGCGCGGGCAGCGGCGAGATGGCTGCTGATATCGCTGAGTTCGCAGCCCACCGGCCGTGGACCCGCCAGCTCCAGCAGCCAGCGCTGCTGCGGCATGCCGGCGAACTGCGCGTCGTAGGCAATAAAGGTCCAGTCGCGGGGATTGCGCAATGCCGGATAGTCGAGGCTTGCGTACAAGGCGAATGGCATCTGCCCCAGCTTGCGCACCACACTGCTCGACTCGCTGGGCCGCACCAGCCGTAGCGCTACGTCGGCCTCACGGCGCGTCAGCGACACCGCACGGGCCTGCGCCGACACGCAGAGCTGGATACCCGGATAAGCCGCGCGGAAATCCGCCAGCCGGCCGGCCAGCAGATGGGTGGTCAGCACCGGTGGCGCACTGAGCGACACCTTGCCGCTCACGGGCTCGTGGCTGGCACGCGTCTGCCGCTCGATAGCGAATGCGGCAGCTTCCATCGCCTTGGCGTGCTCGAAGACCGACACCCCAAGCGGCGTCAGGCGGCACGAGCGCGGCAAGCGTTCAACCAGAAGCGCTTGCAGCCCGGCTTCCAGCGCGGCCAGCCGGCGGCTGACCGTGGCGTGATCCACCTGCAAATCGCGCGCAGCGCCGGACAGCGTGCCGGTGCGGGCGACTGCCAGGAAGTGGCGAAGGTTTTCCCAATCGAGCATCTGTGCGTTTTCTCCAGGTTCGGTGGAGATTTTATGGAATTTACGCGGACAAGTCTGCAGCCTAGCATGCGCAGATCCTATCGTTGGAATCCATGCCATGCCTACCACCACCAATGCGCAACGAGCCACCCTGCTGGCCGCTGCGCTCGGCTTTGTCGTCGTCCTGCTGGACGTCAGCGTCGTCAACGTCGCCCTGGATGCCTTGCGGCAAGGATTCGCCACCGATGTGGCGGGGCTGCAATGGGTGATCAACGCCTATACGCTGGTGTTTGCGGCGTTGCTACTGACCAGCGGAGCACTCGGAGATCGCCTGGGCGCCAGGCGGGTGTTCCTGATGGGGCTCGCGCTGTTCACGCTGATGTCGGTGGCTTGCGGCGCGGCGGGCAGCCTGGCAATGCTGGTGTTGGCCCGGCTGGGCCAGGGCATTGGGGCGGCGCTGCTGGTGCCGAACTCGCTGTCGATGCTCCAGCGTGCCTTTCCCGATCGCGAACAACGCAGCCGCGCCGTCGGCTGGTGGGGTGCGATCGGCGGTATCTCGCTAGCGGCCGGGCCGGTGCTCGGCGGCTTGCTGGTGACCCACTTCGGCTGGCGCAGCATCTTCCTGATCAACCTGCCGCTGGGCCTGATTGGCCTGTATCTGACGTTGCGCCATGTCGCCGCCGATGGCGGCGGACATCACCGCGGCCTGGATTGGCCCGGGCAGGGCGCGGCCATACTGGCGCTGGCGGCACTCACCGCATCGGTCACCGAAGCCGGCCGTCTCGGCTGGGGACACGCCTGGGTGCAGGCAGGGCTTTGGCTGGCCTTGGCGTCGGCGGCCGCCTTCATCCGCATCGAATCACGCAGTGCCGCGCCGATGCTGCCGCTGGCGCTATTGCGCATCCCGGCGTTCAGGGTGGCGTCACTCGCCGGTGTGATCGTGAATTTTGCTTACTATGGCCAGATCTTTGTCTTCAGCCTGTTCTTCCAGCTTCAGCAGGGACTATCGCCACAGCAGACCGGGCTGGCGTTCCTCCCGATGACGGTGGTGCTGATGGCAGTCAACGTGCTCGCCGGCCGCCTGATCATGCGGATGGGCGCGAGATACCTGATGGTGCTGGGATTGCTCCTGGCCGCCCTGGGTTACCTGCTGCTGTTGCCGGTGCGCATCGACGGCCCCTACTGGCTGCTCGCCCCGCCCATGCTGCTGGCCGCCAGCGGCATCGCGCTGATGGTGCCGACCATGACCAATGTCACGCTGTCAGCCGTGGATGGCTCCCGCGCGGGCATCGCCTCGGGCGTCCTCAACTCGGCGCGGCAGGTAGGCGGCATGCTCGGCGTGGCGGGGTTCGGTTACCTGGTGCACGACACTGCCCCGCCGGCCTTCATGCGCGGCATGCATCTATCGCTCTGCCTCGCGGCCGCACTGCTGCTGCTGGGCGCCGTGATGTGCTGGTTTGGCATTCGCGCGGAACGTCCTGCCGCTGGTGAGGACGGGCGGCAAGGCGCCACTTGAACCTGATGCTCCTGAATTGGCACCTTCGCTTGACCGGCGGGCTGTTCCGATCACACTCCGGATTTCGACAGCGGGATACCGGCGGTATGTTGATTGCCTTCCGTGGAGTCCTCGGGCAATAGGTTGCCATCGTCGAGCGCGGCATCGGCGTTGGCGGTTTCAGGAAAGCGCTCGGGATACAGATGCCGCTGCGCAGCCTCGCGGTCAAAGGTGCCGGACCACTTGGCAATGACCACGGTGGCGACGCTGTTGCCGATCGTATTGCAGGTGGCGATCGCCATCGACAGGAAGCGGTAGACGCCGAAGATGACGGCCAGTCCTTCGACCGGCAGCATCCCCGTCGAAGTCACCGTTGCGGCAAAGACCACGAAGGAGCCGCCAGAGACGGTCGCCGCGCCCTTGGAAGTCAGGAGCATCAGCAACAGGATGCCAATCTGCTGATCCAGCGACAGCGGCACGCCGTAGGCATGCGCGATGAACATCACGCCCATGGCCATGAAGAGCGAGGTGCCATCCAGGTTGAATGCGTAGCCGGTTGGCAGCACCAGGCCCACGGTCTGCTTCGCGCAACCCAAGCGCTCCAGCTTGATCAGCAGGCGAGGCAACGCACTCTCCGACGAGGCGGTGCCAAGCACGATAAGGATCTCGTCTTTGATGTAGCGCAGGAAGCGCCAGAGACTGAAGCCCGCCAGCCGCGCCACCAGACCCAGCACCACCACGATAAACACCGCCACCACCGCGTAGAAGCTGAACACCAGTTGGGCCAGCGCGATCAGCACCGCGGTGCCGTTGCTGCCAACCGAATAGGCTACTGCGCCGAACGTGCCGATCGGCGCCAGCTTCATCACCAGGTTGATGAAGGAGAACAGCACCTCGGAGATCTGGCCGATGCCCTCGTTGATCTTCCCGCGCCGGCCTTCCGGAATGGCGAGGATGCCGATGCCGACCATCACCGCAAGCACCACCACCTGCAGCAGTTCGCCCTTGGCGAACGCCCCGACAAAGTTGTCTGGCACGATGTGGGCCATGAACTCGAGGAAGCCGTGCGGCCCGGCCTTGGCCACCACCGGCGGGGCGGCGCCGGTGGCTACCGTGGTCATGCCCTTGCCGATCTGCAAGAGGTTACCCGCCAGCATGCCCACGACCAGGGCAATGGTCGAAAGCACTTCGAAATAGAAGATGGAGCGCCAGCCGACGCGGCCGGCACTCTTCACATCGCCGGCTGATGCAATGCCGTGGACAATGGTGAGGAACACAAGCGGCGCCACGCCCGCCTTGATCAGCGAGAGGAACATGTCGCCGAGCAGCTTGAGCTGCGAGGCGAATTTCGGGAAGAGGAAGCCCACCGCGATGCCCAGCACCAGGGACACCAGCACTTGCATACCCAGCTTGCGATACCAGGGTAGTTTTCTCGGGGGCGAGATCAGCGCATCTGCGCTGGATGAGTGGTTTTCCATATCTGTCTCCTCGATGCTGTTTGATGCTGTTTCTTACACACCGCTCGACAACGCGACGGCGCGGTCCACCATCTGCGGCGCCAGGCCGAGATAGTTGGCCGGATCCGTCAAACGGTCGATCGCCGCACGATCGAAGTGTTGCGTGACCTCAGGCAGTGCCATCAGCGCCTCGGCCAGCGTGCCGCCCTTCTCGTTCACGGTGCGGCAGGCGTCATAGACGATGTCATGCGCCTGCTGGCGGCCGGTAAAGGGGGCCATGCCCATCATCACCGCCTCGGCCACGATCAGGCCACGGGTGATGCCGAGGTTGTGCTTCATGCGTTCGGTATCGACGATGAGGCCGCCAAGCGCGAACTTCGCCTGGTGAAGCGCGCCGGCAGTAAAGATGAAGCTCTCGGGAATCGCAATCCACTCCGCATGCCATGGGCCGGTCGCGCGCTCGAAGTCTTGCACCATGGCATCGACCATCAGGCCGGCATGCTGTCGCACGGCCTTCGAGGCGGCCAGCATCAGTTCGCTGGAGATCGGGTTGCGCTTTTGCGGCATGGTGCTGGAAGCACCACGGCCTTTGACGAATGGCTCATAGACCTCGGCGAACTCGGTCGACGCCATGATCATGATGTCGAGTGCGATCTTGCCAAGGGAACCTGTGATCAATGCGAGCAGGTTCACCGCCTCGGCAAAGCCGTCACGTGCCACATGCCAGGTGGTTGCCGGCACGCCCAGCCCAAGTTCCTCGGCCATCGCCTGCTGCACCGCGAAGCCCTTGTCGCCCAGCGAGGCCAGCGTGCCCGCCGCACCGGCAAATTCCACCACGGCCACCCGCGGCCGCAATTGCGCCAGACGCTGCTGGTGGCGGTCGAACATGGCGAGCCAGATTGCTGCCTTGTAGCCAAAAGTGACCGGCAGCGCCTGCTGCAGGTGGGTGCGGCCGGCCATGGGCGTGTCGCGATGCTTGACCGCCAGGCCGGCCAGGATGCCGCGCAGTTCGCGGATATCGGTGTCGATGCTGTCGAGCGCGTCGCGCACCTGCAGTGCCACCGCGGTGTCCATGATGTCCTGCGTGGTCGCACCCCAGTGCACGTAGCGGCCGGCCTCGCCGCACATGCCAACCAGCTGATGCACCAGCGGCAGGATCGGGTACCCGACGATGTCCGTCTCCTCGCGCATATGGTCAAAGTCGATGCGCTCGATGCGCGACTCGCGCGCAATCACTTCCGCCGCCTCGGCCGGGATCACGCCGACGCGCGCTTCGGCCTTCGCCAGCGCGATCTCGGCGTCGATGTATCGCTGGATCAGCGCCCGATCGGAGAAGATCTCGCGCATCCTGGCGGTGCCAAAGGCATCGCGGAACAGAATCGAATCAACTACGGTGCTAGCCATGGGGACGGAAAAAGTGGACATATCGGCCTCTGAGGTAAATGCTGGTTTCCTGAACACAATCGAATATGTTCGAACATATTCAACTATAATATGTTTAAACATATTGGAAACCATGGGTTTACCCTAGCGTCATGAAACCGCCCGCTCCCCTCGCCATGCCGAAGCTCAACTTCTCGGCCGTCGCCCGCGATCTGACGCAAGGCATTCGATCCGGCCATTTCCCGGTCGGCTCATTGCTGCCGACGGAACTGGAACTGGTAGACCACTACGGCACCCGCCGCCACACAGTGAGGGCGGCGCTGGCCGAGCTACAGGAACTCGGCCTGGTGTCCAGGCGCAAGAACGTGGGGACCCGGGTCGAGGCTTGCGCACCGACAAAAGGGTTTCGTCCCGCGTTGGCATCCGTGGAGGATCTGGTGCAATTCGGCGCCGCGCATCTGCGCGTGGTGCAGGCAATCGAGGAAGTGACGGTGAGCGGTGCGCAAGCCAAGGAACTGGGCTGCGCCAGCGGCACGCGCTGGCTGCGCATCTCAAGCTTGCGCAGGGACGGCGATGCCAACGCGTCGCCCATCGGCTGGACCGATGTGTATATCGACCCAATCTATGCGGAGATCGGCGAGATCATCCGCGCATCGCCTGGTATCTTGATCAGCGCCGTGATCGAGGCGCGTTACGGCCGCTGCATTGCCGAGATACGCCAGGACGTGCGTGCCTTCAATGTCGGCGACACCGACATCTCACGCGCCCTTGGGCTGAGGCCGGGAGAGGCGGCACTCAAGATCGTGCGCCGCTACTTCGATGCAAGCGGCAACGTGTTCGAGGTCTCGGTCACGGTGCATCCCGCGGACCGCTTTTCGTTATCGATGCGGCTGCAGTGCTCGACTGGATAAGCTGTCCTGCGAGATGGCATCCGCCACCGATCTGATGCGTCGGCCGGGATAGTGACCCATGCCAGATTCACCAACCCCACCGAATGGCAGATCACTCCAACTACGCCAGGCGGCTGTGGAATAACCCGGTTGCATGCGCCAAAAAACTGACGCCGATCGATCCCACGGTATTGGGAGCACGTCCGCAGCGCCTCGGATCAGGGCTTGGCAGGCATGCAAGGCAGCGCAATTTCAAATGCGGACGTCGACATATAGCGGCCCTGCGGATAGTAGTCAGCCATGACTCTTCGTTCATCGCCCGGCTTTTCAATCGCTTGCACGGCATGAGGGAAATTGGACGTTCCGAGCATGTGCCGTAGTTGCACTACCGTGACGTCAGCGTCTGCCGCGCCGTCGCCGTCATCCGCCATTGGCAGCCAGGTGATGCCGCATGCATCGATTGCATTGCGCGGACGATCCTCCTTCCGGCTGACAACGATCGTGTAGAAGCCATCCGGGCCCACCGGGATGTGCTCGTCATAGGCGCAAGCGTTGACCCGGGTGTTGGCAAAGCCCTGGTTGGAGCACATCGACCAGTAGCGCAGATCGCCGTTACCCATGGTTGCATCGCCGTTGTACGTTTTCGGCGTGGTGGGTGCCTTCGCGCGGATGACGAACACCTTGCCAAGCTTGCGGCTGACAATAGTACGAATGTACTGGTTGTCGAGGTTCGGATAAAAGCCTCCCGTGCTCTTCTTCGGATTGGCTAACGGCTTGCCGGTATAGAGGCTGTACAGATACTCGCGGTCGTACTGGATATACCAGGTAGGTGGATTGGTAGCCGGATAAGCCGGTTCATTCTTCGCTTTCCCCACTTCGCGCGCGGCGGCGATGAGCGCGTGGTACTTCTCCATCGGCACCGCCAGCGCGGCAGCATCCAACTGGAGCGGCTGCTTTGTCCGCAAAGCTGGGCAAACCGCATCGCCTTTCAACACCTTGCCGTCTGCCAATGTCAGCACTGGAACCGGCAGCCCGGTGCCGCCGGTCTCGTCTGTCCCCTTGTCGCGCGCATAGATGCGGTACAGGATAACTTGCTGGCCGGCTCCGTACTTGGGAGCATGCAATGTCGCACGCTGCTGGCCAACCTGATTCATGCCGACCGGCTGGTTGGCAGGCGGTACGCCATCAACAACCGCCAGTGAGTATGTCCGGGCGCTGGCATTGCGCTCAGCCCCCGGCAAGAAAGGATTGATGGCGCCAGGCGCCGGTTTGATCAGGTAGTCAGCCACCGATTCGACTGGCACGCCGGCGCCGTCATAGCTGATCAGCGACATATAGCGCGAATGCGGGAACTCGCCCTCCACGGACAGCTTGGCGCCTTCCGGCACTGAGAACGTGGCCGCCCAATAGAAAGTACCGGCATCCGGATACGCAATGTTGATGTAAGGATCGGCGCTGGCAGGGCCGCGCGACCAGAAGCAATTGCGCGGGCCGGGAATCGGGTCCTTGCCCGTGTTGGCGGCGCGGGTGGATTCGGCGGCGGGTGCCGTCGGCACTTGTGCATTCGCGCTGGCAATCGCCAGCACGCCCGCGGCACACGCCAGGGCCGTTGTGAAACACCGGAAACTCCTGCGGCTTCGGTCCGCGGCGGATGCGATAGGGCCAGATACTTGAAACACGGCTTGTCTCCTTGTCTTGGTGCTCATGGGTGCGAGGCGGGAACGGCATCATGCCGTTTCGAGGCATGCTACATTCGGACCCCGACCGCACTTGTCGCCGTGCCGACAACTCTCAGAAATTTCTGCTCCATGACTGCGCCAGATACACGCCCACCCCGCGACATTCGTCGCGTACTCGCAGCTGATGCATGGTTCGGAAACCTGCCGGATATGTTGCAGCGCAAGATCATTGAGTACGGCACGGTGCGCAGCTTCAGCAAACGCGCGTTGATTTCAGCCCAGGAAAGCTCGCCCAAGGCAATGTGCGCTGTGCTGGAGGGACGAGTGCGGGTCACCCGCATGCTGGCTGATGGTGAGGAGAGCCTCTACCACGTCGGCAACCCTGGCTTCTGGTTTGGGCCGCTGGCGTTGATGACCAATGAAAAGACAACGACGGCCGTCATTGCCGACACGGACGCAAGACTGCTTGTCCTCTCGCGGGCGCAGTTCGAGCGGATCGTCAACGAAGATCCAGCGGCCTACCGTTACTTCGCGCTGCTCATCGCGCAGCGGTATGCAGGCGTCCTCCGCTATATCTCAGATACAAAACTGATGGCCCCGGAGGCTCGCGTACGTGCAAGGTTGGCGGAACTCCTGCTGTTGCAGCGTCCGCTGGTGCCTCAAGGCGGTCCCGTCACCTTGAAGGTTTCGCAGGTCGATCTTGCCGCGATGATTGGTGTGTCCCGCCAGACATTGAATGAGCTCCTGAAGCAATTGGAGAAGCGCGGGCTGATCGAGATCGCGTTCCGGAGCATTCGCGTGATGGATCCTGAGCGCTTGCGGGATGAGGACGACACCTGACACGGGCATCTATTTCAGCGCCGGGCCGCCTGGCGAGCTCCATGTCCCTCACCGATCAATCGGTGACCGAGCTCGCTATGCGGGCAGGCCTCTGCTCGGCGATGGCCCGGGACGATACGAGATTTGCCCGGCGGCGCTCAGCCGTTGATCCAGGCGCGCGCCTGATCCAGCTCGTTGACGTGGAACGCCTTGACTTCGGCCTTCGTGAAGAACCGCGCCAGATGCATCGAGGCGTGGATCCATCCCGCGTCGGCCACCACGGCGGCGCGTGTGATTTTGCGGGCCACGGAAACGCCGAGCGTCAGGTCGGTCCACAGCGCCTTTGGCTCGATGCCGGTGAAATGCTCGATGCGTTCGAGCACGCGGGTCTTGCCGTTCAGTTCGAGATCCCCTCGCAGGCGCTCGATGGCTTCGCGCAGATCGTGGTCAGTGATTTTGCCTTCGACGGAAATCTCGACGACCGGGGAATCGGGGTCAGTGTGATACAGGATCATGGCAGGACCATTTGGCTGGGGATACGTTACACGCTCAGGCACGGGAAAACCTAGCGTTCGATCACCTCCTGATAGTACGCCTGATGGCGGAAATTTATCGCTGTCGTAGATCGAATTCGGTCACGCTACGGACCACGTAGCCGGACAGCCTGGACGTCCACGTGCACTATTAGTTCGAATCTCACCGATGGCGCCCCGATCATCGACAGACAATAGACCAGATTCTAGAACGACCGGCTTTGGAACGCTGGATCCCTTTAGTGAACACGATGTGCATGCAAAAGTGCGGCTTCCTGTTCTCCGGATTGCCGCTGAGATCCGGCTGTCACGCGGGAGAAGTCGGGCCCGCACGCGATTGGGAAGTGCTCGCGAATACCACCCTGCCAGCGGTGTTCAAAGGCGCGCCGGCGGATCTGCTGACAGAGCCGCGGCGCGGGGTGGCGGCGATGGCCGGCGAGAAACGGCAGCACGCCGCACAGGCAGTTGATTCCGAACGGTACACGCAACTGATCCTGGAGCTTTGCCGGTGGCTGGAAAGCCCTGACTGGCGTCGGGATCTGGACGAAACGCAGCGCGCCTCGCTTGCAGGAAGTGCAAGCGATTTTGCACTTGCGAGATTGCATGAGCGGCATCGCAAGCTGCTAAAGCGCGGCCGCGGCCTGGCCAGGCTGGATCCGCGCCGGCTCCATCGTGCCCGCATCGCCGCAAAGAAGCTGCGCTATGCGACCGAGTTCTTCGGGTCACTGTACCCGGAAAAGCGCACACGACGATACCGGGACACATTAGCCCGCCTGCAGGACGACCTGGGTTGGCGCAACGACATGACCGTCGCGGATGGTCTGCTTGGCCGCCTGCAGAACGAGCAGCAGGAGGCCTGTGCCGGCGCCAGCTATGCGCGCGGCTATATTGCCGCCCTGGTGTCCGCCGACAAGGAAGCCCTGCGTCGCATATGGAAGCGGTTCAAGGTAATTTCTCTGCCAGTCTAAGGTGGCGACATGTTCGCGTGCCGACGGTGCCGGGACGCGGGGATGTCGGTAACGCCGGCGACATCGGCTGCAATGCTGCAGGGTATTCGCGACTAGCAGCAACAGCACAACGCCCCGGAGCACGACCGGTGGAAACGCGGCCTCGCTAATGGGAAACCAGCACGGGTATCTTCAAGGACAGGAGAATGGATTCTGTGACGCCGCCGAAGACGAACTCCATCCACATCGGGTGAGAGTAGCCGCCCATCACCAAGAGATCATACGGCCCCTGCTCAATCTGTTTCCGGAGTGCATGGTGCGCCTGGGCGCTTCCGATGCGATGCACGTCAGCTTCAACCGCGACCCCGTGCCTGCATAGATGCGCCAACAAGCTTTCCGCGTCGTCGTCGCCGCTTTTCGTGGACTCGGGACTGTTCGTGACGACCCGCACGGATCGTGCCAGGCGCAATAGCGGCAAGGCATCGTGGACTGCCCGTACCGCTTCACGGCTCCCGTCCCAGGCGATGGCAACGTTTGCAAGTGACCCAAGCTGTACGGCGGCGGGCACGACCAGAACGGGACGGCCGCATCGTACAACAACCGAGTGAGCGATCGGCAAGGGGTGGGTTTCCGGCGAGCCTTGCCATTCGTACTGGCCAACAATGACAAGGTCCGCGTAGCGGGCTCTGTCGCGAATACCCTCGACGACGTCGCCTGTCGCCTCGAACCAGCACGTGTCAGCCTGGCGCCCCGACACCTCGGCGCGGAACACAGCCGCTGCCTCCGCGGCTTGCAGCGCGAGTTGCGAGGAGAGATGCGCCGCGACTTCCTCGACCCGCGTCGGCTTGTATAGGGGCGGCACCTCCGGCGGTGGGGTCACATGGATTCCGCTCAGTCGCGCGCCTGTGCTGCCAGCCAGGCCGGCAGCGAATTGCACCCTGCGCCGCCCTGATTCACTCCCATCTACGTGCACCAGCAAGTCCCGATACATCTCCAGTCCCCCAATCACCCCCCGGATCGCATTCGTTGCGGGAATGCCATGTGGCAGACCTCATCGGCTGCCGGCGGCTCCTGATCGCGAGAAACCGGACAGGCGAAAAACCTTAGGCTTTCGCCTCAAATATAGTGGCTTGACGAGGAACATCCGTAAGTAATCAGCCCGCTTGCCAAATGCGCGAATGGCGGAGCACACCCCGGCAGATCCGGCAGGTAGCCCCCAGGCCAGGTTCGCGGGCGGACCGCCGCCTACTGCTCCAGCTTCGTCGCGCTTGCGCCTGGCGACGTGATTGTCACCGGTACGCCGGGCGGTGTCGGCGCCAAGCGAAATCCGCCGGTATTCAAGAAGAGCGGCGATGTGGTCGAGGTCGAAGTCAGCAAGCTTGGCGTGCTCAGGAATTCCATTCGCAGCGAGTCAGCGTAGTACTTGTTTTGAGAGCTCCTTGCCTTCCATACCCGCGCTCTCTGCCCCGCACTGCATCGTCGAGACTCGCGTGCCTCCTATGGCAAACGTGGCATCGGTCGGGGAAGCGGCTGCGGACGAGGAGTAGGCGCAACGCCAGGTAGCTGCGTATACGGCACGACGATGTACGGATATATCGCCGATCCGTTACCCGGCAGAGTCCCGTATGTTGACGCCGGCTGTGCCACGCCGATTTTCTGCTGTGAAAGTGGCGCGGTTTCCAGCTCAGTGCCGCCGCTCCGACCGCCACTAATGCCGCGCTGGGTACTTAGACTCAGGCCGAGACTGTTCGTCTGCGGAGCGGCAAATACAGTCGCCGACGCCATCAACAGCGTAATCGCAACGGCGGAGTTCCCTAAATGGATCGAATGGCCTGAAAACATGACTGGTCCTGTTCATTCTGGGTTGGGTTGGCTGGTGCGGGCGGCAGTTGCTCCCCAGCAACCCTATCTTACAAGCAGGCTGACCTGGATCGTGGCAGGTTCGCCGTGGAGATATGGCGCCAAGGGCACCAGCTTAGCGCCGGACAGCAGCGACCCGTTGTCGCACCCCGCACCGCAGCATAGCCGGCCTTTTCGTACTAAACTTTCACAACTTCCTAAAAATTCAAAACAAACAAGATGCATCTGTCGCCCCTGATCCAGCGCTTCGTACTTCACTTCGGTGAAATGGGCAGCCGCTGGGGCATCAACCGCACGGTTGGGCAAATCTATGCCTTGCTGTTTACCGCCTCCCGCCCGCTCAACGCCGACGAAATCGCCGAGGCGCTGGGCTTCTCGCGCTCCAACGTCAGCATCGGGCTGAAGGAGCTGGAATCGTGGAACCTGGTCAAGCTGTCTCACCAGCCGGGTGACCGCCGCGAGTATTTCTCGGCACCTGACGATGTCTGGGCGATTTTCCGCACCCTGGCCGAGGAGCGCCGCCGGCGCGAGATCGACCCCACGTTGTCCATGCTGCGCGAGGTCCAGCTGGAGACCGTGAGCGATCCGGACGATCGCCATGCGCAGGAGCGGATGAAGGAGATGTACGGGCTGATCCTGCTGGTGACGAGCTGGTTCGGCGAGATCCAGAAGCTCGATGTGGCCACGCTGGAGAAGCTGATGAAGCTCGGCTCCAAGGTCAACAAGCTGCTGGACGTGAAGGACAAGCTCAGCCTTGCCATCGGCGGAAAAGCCCGCGCCGGCACACCCCCTGCCAGTGCCGTGAAAACCAAGACGACCCGCACCCGGAAGGAGTAGTTGCATGTTCTCGTCGCTCGACCCGGTGGTGCTTGCGCGCGTGCAGTTTGCCGCCAACATCACGTTCCACATCTTGTTTCCCACCATCAGCATCTCGCTGGGCTGGGTGTTGCTGTTTTTCAAGCTGCGCTTCAATAAGACCGGCGATGATCGCTGGATGGCGGCGTACCGTTTCTGGGTGAAGATCTTTGCGCTGACCTTTGCGCTGGGCGTGGTCAGCGGCATCACCATGAGTTTCCAGTTTGGCACCAACTGGCCAGGCTATATGGAGACCGTGGGCAACGTGGCCGGTCCGTTGCTGGCCTATGAGGTGCTGACGGCGTTCTTCCTGGAGGCGACCTTCCTCGGCATCATGCTGTTCGGCATGCGCCGGGTGAGCAACCGCACGCATACCATCGCCACCTTGCTGGTGGCGGGCGGCACCACGTTGTCGGCCTTCTGGATCCTGGCGCTGAATTCGTGGATGCAAACCCCGGCGGGCTTCGAGATAATCGATGGCCGCGCGCACGTGACGAGCTGGCTGGCGGTGATCTTCAACCCGTCGTTCCCGTACCGCTTCGTGCATATGCTGCTGGCGTCGGGGCTGACCGTGGCGTTCCTGCTGGCAGGCATCTCGGCCTATCGCTGGCTGCGTGGCGACCGCGCGCCGGAGGTGCTGTCGTCGCTGCGCACCGGCGTGACCATTGCCGCGGTGCTGATCCCGCTGCAGATCGTGGCGGGGGACCTGCATGGCCTGAATACGCTGCACCACCAGCCGGCCAAGATCGCCGCGATGGAGGGGATCTGGAAGACGGAAGAGGGCGCGCCCGCCGTGTTGTTCGGCGTGCCCAACGCAAGCACGCAAAGCAATGATTTCGAGATCGCCATTCCCAAGCTGGCCTCGCTCTACCTGACGCATCGCATGGATGGCGAGATCAAAGGCATCGATGCCTTTGGCGACAAGCACCCGCCGGTGGCGCCGCTGTTCTTCGCCTTTCGGATCATGGTGGGCGTGGGCCTGCTGATGCTGGCGGCATCGTGGGTGGCGGCGTGGCAGTTGCGCCGTGGCGGCCAGCCCGCGCCGTGGATGGCGCGCGTGCTGATTGCCATGACCTTCTCCGGCTGGGTGGCCCTGGTGGCTGGCTGGTACGTGACCGAGATCGGCCGCCAGCCTTACCTGGTGTACGGCGTGCTGACCACGGCGCAGGCGGCGTCCAAGGTGCCGGCGGCGATGATCGCCTCCACGCTGGCGATGTACCTGGCACTCTACCTGGCGCTGATCGCGGCCTATGTCTCGGTGGTGTTCCACCTGGCGCGCAAGGCCGGGACCGCCCCGAAGGCGGACAACCCGCGGACCGATCCCCCTCAAGCCATGTTGCCTGGCGAACTGCGGAGCGCAGAATGACCGACCTGACCCAACCCGCCGGCTGGATGCCGCTGGTGTTCCTGGCCCTGATGGGCATCTCCATGCTGGTCTACGTGATCCTGGACGGCTACGACCTGGGCGTGGGCGTGCTGCTGCGCCGCGCGGACGATGCCGACAAGGACACCATGATCGCCTCGATCGGCCCGTTCTGGGATGCCAATGAGACCTGGCTGGTGCTGGGCGTGGGACTGCTGCTGGTGGCCTTTCCCATTGCGCACGGCGTGATCCTGACCCAGCTCTACCTGCCGGTGGCGCTGATGCTGGCGGGGCTGATCCTGCGCGGCGTGGCGTTCGACTTCCGCGTGAAGGCGCGCGCGCACCATAAGCCGTGGTGGAACCGCGCGTTCTACGCCGGCTCGCTGCTGGCCGCTTTCTCGCAGGGCCTGATGCTCGGCCTGTATATCACGGGATTCCAGCACGGCTGGCTCGACCTGGCCTTTGCGGTAGTGGTGGGCTTGTGCCTGGTGGCAGGCTACTGCCTGCTGGGCGCGGGCTGGCTGATCATGAAGACCAGTGGCGGCCTGCAGCGGCGCGCCATGTACTGGGCGCGCCGCAGCCTTTGGCTGACAGGCATTGGCGTGGCGGCGATCTCGCTGGTCACGCCGATGGTGAGCCAGCGCATCTTCGACAAATGGTTCTCGCTGCCCAACATCATCCTGCTGGCGCCGATCCCGCTGGTCACGGTGGCGCTGTTCATCCTCATCGACCGCCTGCTGCGGCGCCTGCCGGCCATGCACGACCGCGGCAACGACCGCTGGTGCTGGGTGCCCTTCGCCGGCACGGCGGTGATCTTCCTGATGGCGTTCAACGGCTTGGCCTACAGCATCTTCCCGTACCTGGTGGTGGACAAGATCGATATCTGGCAAGCTGCGAGCGCGCCGGAGTCGCTGGGGGTGATCCTGGTGGGCGCGGCAGTGGTGCTGCCGACCATCCTGGGTTACACGGTGTATGCCTACCGTGTATTCTGGGGGAAGGCGACCGACCTGCATTACTACTGAGCATTGCCACTGAGCATTGTCTGAGCGGCGGTCGATCAAACTCGGATATCACGCACCCCAGGCACCTATGAGCGGCTCGCAAGGCCAACAACCCGGCACCCCACCCTCCACGCCCCGGGC
>NZ_LZZU01000091.1:0-24358 GCF_014170355.1 Cupriavidus sp. UME77 | reverse complement strand
CGCCGATTGCGCCGGGCCTGCTGCGCGCGGTGCCCATCGCGGGCTGGGAACGCTTGACCGACGGCGTTGCGCACCGCGTGCGCCAGCACGCCGATGCTCAGGAAGGCGCGCTCGCGCAGTGTCACGGTGACTTCGTCCTGCGGGCCGAACACCAGCTCGCGCTCGCCGTCGAGCGCGACGATGCCGGCGCGCTGGCGCACGCGGTGCGCAACGCCGTCGGTCAAGCGTTCCCAGCCCGCGATGGGCACCGCGCGCAGCAGGCCCGGCGCAATCGGCGCGCGCAGCGCGAAGCGGCCTTCACCGGGCGCGGCCAGCTCGATCGCCAGGCCGCCGGGCTCATGCCTGCCCACGGGCTCCAGCAAGCCGCCGATGGCGGACAGCCCAATCGCCTGCGGATCGGCAAAGGACACGTAGACCGCGCCCAGCGTCTCGGTCTTCCACAAGGCGCGCGCGCCGATGAAATGCTCGTGGGAAATCACGGCGTCGACCAGCGCGATGTCGTGGCGCACCTCGCCCTCGCCGGCAATCGTGATGTCGAGCCGCTTGTTGCCGGCCAGCGCATGCGCGGCGGGAATGCGGCCGCTGGCAAACAGCCCCGTGGCCAGCCCGGTGATGGTGGGCTCGCGCATTTCGGGGTAGGCGTTGTTGGTGCCGGTGGAGATGCCGGCAATCGGCACGTTGCCGCATTCGCGCACCACCGCGCGGTGGGTGCCATCGCCACCGAGCACGATGATGGCGGCAACGCCCGCCTCGCGCATCATGCGTGCGGCCAGGAAGGTGTCGTCGACGCGCGCGGTGACCGGCATGTCAAGGTATTCCACCTCCGGCAGCGCGGCGTCCGGCCCCTGGCGGCGCGACAGGTGGCGCGCCAGCAGCACGCGCATGCCCTCGCGGTCCGGCATCATCAGCACGCGTCCAACCCCGCAGGCCGCCAGCGCGGCCAGCAGGCGCAGCACAATATTGACGCGATCGGCCAGTTGCAGCGTGTTGGCGTTGGCGATCACGCGGCGGATATCGCGCGCGGAAATCGGGTTGGCGATGATGCCGACCAGTGGCCGGTCGGCCAGCGCTTGCTCACCCATGCCTGTCTCCTGTCTTTCTGGTTATGACAGGCATATCGCAATGGGCGTGCCAACCCGCATAGGCACGTCAGAAGCGGGAAAAGCTCGGGATTACCCCAAGAAAACGCCGGGCGCGCCGGGACATTGCAGGCTGTACGCAGGCCGCAGCGTGACAGGTGTCACAGCATCAGGTGTACAGGGGGGTGAACAGGTGTAGCGGGGATCTTGCGCCGGGCAGGGAAGGCGGCGCGGGCGAGCCGCGCCGCCATGCTCGCTGGCTGGGCTAATGCGCCGCGTCGCGCTGGTTGGGCGACGCGATGCCGTAGCGCGCCATGCGGCGGTACAGCGTCATCCTGCTCACGCCGATCTGGCGCGCCACCGCGCTCAGGTTCCAGCCAGCCGCGCGCAGGTATTGCATCAGCAGCATGCCTTCCGGCGGCAACTGATGCGGGTCGAAGCCCGGGGCCGGCAAGGCCGGCGCGCTGGCGCCTTCGGTGGCCGCGCCGCCCGGCGGGACGCTGGTGGAAACCGGAAGCAAGGCCTGCTGCGGCATCCCCTCGCCAATCCCTTCCGGGAGATCTTCCACCTCGATGTGGCCGTCGTCACAGACCGCCCGCGCGTACTCCAGCGCATTGCGCAGCTCCCGCAGGTTGCCGGGCCAGCGGTGCGCGTGTAGCCGCGCGCGCGCCGCGGGCGACAGGCTCACGGTAGCTGGCTTGCCGCCCGCGTCCAGCATCTTGCCGATCAGCCAGTCCAGGTCCGTGCGCTCGCGCAGCGGCGGCAGCATCAGCCGCGCGCCGTTGAGCCGGTAGTACAAGTCCTCGCGAAAGCGCCCGCTGCTCACCAGTTGGTCCAGCGGATGGTGCGTGGCGGAAATCACGCGCAGGTTGACCGGCACCGGGCGCGCCGCACCGATGGCAAGCACCTCGCCCTCGGCCAGCACACGCAGCAGGCGCGATTGCAGCTCGCGCGGCATGTCGCCGATCTCGTCGAGAAACAGCGTGCCGCCGTCGGCCTCCTGGATCAGCCCGCGCTTGGGCCGCGAGCCCGCGCCCGAAAAGCTGTTGGGCAGGTGGCCGAACAGTTCGCTCTCGATCAGGGATTCGGGAATCGCCGCGCAGTTCACCGCCACGAAAGGGCCGTCGCGGCGCGCGCTGGCCCGGTGCAGGGCCTTGGCCAGGTACTCCTTGCCGCTGCCGGTCTCGCCGTTGATCAGCAGGTTGATGGGCGAATCCACCAGCTTTGCGGCCCGCAGCAATTGCTGCTGCAATGCGGCATCGCCACCGCACAGCGCGGCCAGCGGCGCCTGCAGCGGCGTGGCCCGCTCGGCGGTATCGCGCGCGCGCTGCCAGCGCAGCGCCGGCGGCATCACGCTCAGGTAAAGCCGCGCGCCGGTGCGGGCCAGCGCCAGCGCGCGTTGCTCGCTGGGGCGCGAATGCATGAAGCGGCCCAGCTCATCGAGCCGCGCCTCGAACAACGACTCGAACGGCATGCCAAGCAGCGGCGCGCCACCCGGGGCCACGCCCAGCTCGGCCTCCAGCATCTGCTGCGCGCGGCGGTTATGGCCAACGATGCGGCCCGACGCATCGAGCGCGAGCAGGTATTCCGGGTTGACGTCGACAAACTCCGGCGCGGCATTGAGCTTGAGGATCCAGTCTTCGCGGTGGCTGCGCACGAAGCTGGCGTTCTCGATCCGGCTGGCGTAGATGCGCACCATCTGCAGCGCCAGGCCCTGGCTTTCCTTGGCCTGCGGCGAGGTCAGCGCGGAAATGTCGAGGATGGCGCAGAGGCTGCCGTGCGAATCGAACAGCGGCGCCGCGGTGCAGGTCAGCGGAATATGGGTGGCGTCGAAATGATCCGCCTGGTGCACGGTCAGCGCCTGGCCGGTGGCCAGCGCGGTGCCAACCGCGCAGGTGCCGGCGCCGGATTCGCTCCATTGCGCCCCCAGGTACAGGCCAGCGTGGCGCAGGCGGGCATCGGCATTGGCGTCGCCCAGGTAATCCACTGTCACGCCCTGCGCGTCGGTCAGCAGCACCACGTAGCCCATCCCGGCCACCTGGCTATAGAGCGTCTGCAGCCCGTGGCGGGCAATCCGCGCAAAATCGTCGATGCGCTGCTGGTGCTCGCGCAGCCGGGTCTGCGGCAGGATGCGCGCCTCTTGCATGCGCGCCGGATCCAGCCCGTACTGATGCACGCAGCGCCGCCACGAATTCTGGATGATGGTCTCCGGCGCACGCACCATCGGCGCGCCGGCGCGGGTGGTGAGCTGGACTACCGTGTCGATGTGCTCGCGTTGCCGCAGGTCCATCGTGGTCTCCTTGTCGTCTCCTGGCGCGCTGCCGTGCCGGCGCGTGCCAACTCCCGGCTCTCGCATGGCCTCTGTGGCGCCGCAGGGTTGCAGCGTGGGCGGCCGGGAGTCCTAATGTATCCGACAGGGAGCGGCTTGGGCAAACCCGATCGCGCTGGCCGTGCACGCGAGACGCGCGCCAAGTGCAGCCAGCGCTTCACGGCGGGAGGCCGCAATCGCAGGCTTTCCCAAGCCGATGTGCGCTGGCTGGCGCACGCGCTCGCTCAAGCGCCCAGCCGCTGCGCCAGTTCCGTCAAACTATCCACCACCACATCCCAGTCCGACTCGGCCGCCAGATCCTTCGCCTGGTTCGGCCCGTACTCGGTCGGCCGGTTGACATAAGCCGTCCGCATGCCATGCGAGCGGCCATGCCGCAGGTCATTGTTGTGCGCCGCAACCAGCATCACCTCCTGCGGCTGCAGGTCGAAGAAGGCAATCACGCCTTGATAGATCTGCGCCTCCGGCTTGAAGTGGCGCACGATGTCCGCGCTGAACACAGCGTCCCACGGCAGGCCGGCATGCTTGGCCGTGTCGACCAGGCACTGCACGCTGCCATTGGAGAAGGTGGAAATGATGTAGCGCTGCTTTAGCCGCGTGAGGCCGGGCACGGTATCCGGCCAGCCTCGGAGGCGGTGCCAGGCACGGTTGAGGTGGTCCTTCTCCGCTTCGCTCAGGTCCTCAATGCCGAACTGGTCGAGCAGCGCGTCGAGCCGTTCGCGGTGCAGCACGTCGATATTGGCCCACGGCCGCTCGCCCTTGCGCACGCGCTCCATGCCGGGCACGTAGCCGGCGCGCCAGGCGTCGGCAAAGGCGGTCCAGTCGGCCTCGATGCCCTTGTTCCGCCCGAACGCGGACAGGTCCGCGATGACGCTGGTACGCCAGTCCACCACGGTGCCGAAGACGTCGAACACCAGCGCCTTGACCGCGCTCAGGTCCGCCGCCTTGCTACCTTCGCTGTTGCCGTGGCTCAATCTGTTCTCATGCATCCCTTATCTCCTCCGGGGTTGGCCAGCTCACGCGCTGGCTTGGTCCAGCAGCGCGATATCGCCGGCGCTCAGTGGCAGGCGCGTGGCGGCAATCAGGTCGTCCAGCTGCGCCAGCGAGGTGGCGCTGGCGATCGGCGCGGTAATGCTTGGGCGCGCGATCTGCCAGGCCAGCGCGACCTGCGTCGGGTTGGTGGCGGTGCGCGCCGCGACATCGTCCAGCGCCGCCAGAATCCGCAGGCCGCGCGCATCGAGATAGGCCTTGACCCGCTGGCCGCGCGCGCCGCTCTTGGCAAGATCGGCCTCGGAGCGGTACTTGCCGCTGAGAAAGCCGCTGGCCAGCGCATAGTAGTTGAACACGCCCAGGCCTTCGCGCAGCACCAGCGGCTCGAGCTCGGCCTCATACTCGCTGCGGGTATAGAGGTTGTAGTGCGGCTGCAGGCTCTCGTAGCGCGGCAGGTTGTGGCGGCGGCTGGTTTCCAGCGCCTCGGCCAGGCGCGCGGCGCTGTAGTTGGAGGCGCCGATGGCGCGCACCTTGCCGGCCTTGATCAGGCGGGCGTAGGCGTCCAGGGTTTCCTCGAGCGGCGTGTCCCGGTCTTCGTCGTCATGCGACTGGTAGAGATCGATGTAGTCAGTCTGCAGGCGCTGCAGCGAGGCGTCCACGGCGCGTTCAATATAGGCGCGCGACAAACCCTTGCGGCCCTCGCCCATGTCCTTGCCCACCTTGGTGGCCAGCACCACCTCGGCACGCTTGCCGCTGCGCTTGAACCACTTGCCGATGATGGCCTCGGACTCGCCGCCCTGGTTGCCCGGCACCCAGCGCGAGTACACGTCGGCGGTATCGATGAAGTTGAGCCCGGCGCCGACAAAGGCATCAAGCAGCTTGAAGGAAGTGGCCTCGTCGGCGCTCCAGCCGAACACGTTGCCACCAAATGCCAGGGGCGAGACTTCCAGCCCGGACCTGCCCAGTTTGCGTGTGGTGATGCTTGAAGTCATGCGTTTTGCTCCGCGGTTGCGTCGAGCCGCCCGTCATCCAGGCGCGGCGAAAGTCACATTGTAGGCAGGGATCGGAAAGCTTGCCGGCCCGGCCAAAAGCAGCCCTTTGTTCACTTATCTTTCCCCCATTCAAGTCCCACGGTGATGGGTCGTTAACCGGCTGTGGCCAGGCTATGCGTGGCGAGCGGATTCGTCTCGCCTGTGCCTGTCTGTCAACACCAAGGTCAGGCCGATGCCGCGCCGCCGGCGCAAACCGGCTGCCCATACCCGGTAAGCATGATCATGAATCGAATCTCGTTGAACGCCAAACTCTGGGCCGCGCTGGTGGCGATGTGGCTGGCCCTGCTAGCGCTGGGCACCTGGGGCGCCGTGCAAACCCGCGCCACCATGATGGCCGAGCGCCGCGAGAGCCTGCAGTCCCTGGTGAGCACCGCCGAAGGCATCATCAAGCTCTACGTGGACCGCACCGCCAAAGGCACCATGAGCACCGAGGACGCCCAGGCCGCGGCCAAGGATGCACTGCGCGTGATGCGCTTCGGCGACAAGGGCTACCTGTTCCTGCTTAACTCCAAGCCGCAGGTGGTGCTCAACCCCGGCCTGCCGGATACGGAAGGCAAGATCGTGGGCGACTTCAAGGACCCCGACGGCAAGCTGGTCTACCAGAGCATCGTCGATGCGGGCAAGGCGGGCGCGCGCGCCGGCGCCAGCCCCGATGACAGCTTCGTCACCTACCGCGGCCGCATCCCGGGCACCGAAACGCCCGCGCGCAAGCTGACGTATGTGCGCTATGTGCCGGCCTGGGACTGGCACGTAGCCACCGGCGTGTACCTCAAGGACATCGAAAACAGCTTCCAGGACAACCTGATCTCGGTGGCCGTCAGCACCTTGCTGATCGGCGCGCTGGTGTCGGCATTCATGCTGGCCATCATGCGCACCGTGCGCAAGAGCCTGGGCGGCGAGCCGGCCTACGCCACCGAGGTGGTCACGCGCATCGCCGACGGCGACTTCACCGTGCCCGTGCGCATCCACGCCGGCGACCAGACCAGCCTGCTGGCGGCCATGCAGCGCATGCAGCAGCGCCTGTCCGGCACGCTCGGCGAGATCCGCGGCGCGGCGGACTCCATCGCCTCGGCCACGCAGCAGATTTCCGCGGGCAATACCGACCTGTCGCAACGCACCGAGGAACAAGCCTCGGCGCTGGAGCAAACCGCTTCGAGCATGGAAGAGCTGACGGGCATCGTGCGCCAGAACGCGGACAATGCGCGCCAGGCCAGCTCGCTGGCGGTCAATGCTTCCGATATCGCGCAACGCGGCGGGCAGGTGGTCAACCAGGTGGTGAGCACCATGGGCGAGATCAACGGCGCCTCGCGCCAGATCGTCGACATCATCGGCGTGATCGAAGGCATCGCCTTCCAGACCAATATCCTGGCGCTGAACGCCGCCGTGGAAGCGGCCCGCGCCGGCGAACAAGGCCGCGGCTTTGCCGTGGTGGCGGGCGAGGTGCGCAGCCTGGCCCAGCGCTCGGCCACCGCCGCCAAGGAGATCAAGGGCCTGATCGACAACTCGGTGGCCCAGGTGGACAACGGCTCGGCGCTGGTCGCCAAGGCCGGCCAGACCATGGAGGACATCGTTGGCGCGGTCAAGCGCGTGACCGACATCATGGGCGAGATCAGCGCGGCATCGAACGAGCAGAGCGCCGGTATCGAGCAGGTCGGGCAAGCGGTCAACCAGATGGACACCGTGACCCAACAGAACGCGGCGCTGGTGGAACAGGCCGCCGCCGCGGCCCAAGCGCTGGCCGAGCAGGCGCAATCGATGATGCGCTCGGTGGCGTCGTTCCGGCTGGCGGCTTAGGGAGCGGGGCCGGGACTGCGACCGGGGGGAGAAGGGAGAAGGGAACAAGCCAGACAGCAAAAATGAGCCCGCGCCACACCGGCAGCGGGCTCATTTCATTTCCTGCTGGCGCCCAACGTCCGTCCGGGATTGGAAGCGTAAGAGGCACCCCTTTCGAGGTGATTAAACGACACGTCCAGCCTTGATGACACGAGCGGTAGAAACATGCGGCCGTGCTACGCATCCGGCCACATAGCCCTTCTTCTTCGGCGCTTTCGGTCCCCGCGTATGCTTGCGCATCGCGCGGGGATCAACGTGTGTCGCCATCTTGATCAACTCTCGCCCTTAGCTTACGACACAGCAAAATGAAGGAAATGGTTTGGCCGAGAAAGGTCCCCTGTCCCTCACCACGGAAGCCGAACCTTGACGCTATCCCGATGCTCGGCGATATAGAGCGAGGGCAGGAAGCGAGAAAGGAAGGTGAATTCGTTGTAGCAATGCATGAGCAGTGCCTGTCCGAACGCATCGGGAAAAGCCGCCTTGATCCCCTCGGCGCTATGCCCTTGCGCGGGCATGTCCTCGCCAAGGTAGAAATGACTTCTCAGCGTCATCCCCGATGGCGTATCGCGTCCCATGTGCAACAGCCGGCCGCCAAGTATTTCGCCGCTGCCGGTGCGTTCGGGCGCATCCCCCATGCCTACCCGGCCGCAAACCGCCGCGCTGATGGCGCCCCGGTCCCTGGCCTCGTCGTACGCCGCAGCGTCGAAATATTCATGGGGATGACGAAACTGAATGGCGAGCTTTTCCGCTGGCGAACCGGAGAAATGCTCCTCGACCAGATGAATGGACCCGATATGTGTCCCATCCTGAGCCTCTGCCCACTTGCTGGAGACATGGTCGGCCGGATGCCACCAGATGTACTGCTGCGTATTTGGGCGAAAGCGGAACCACCATTCAAACATTTCCCCCGTACAGCCGCGTAGTTCCGTGCGGCAGGCCACGTGCAAGACCCCGCTTGCGAGACGTTCATAGCCGGTCTCCAGGGCGAGCGGAGCCGGATCGAGCAAGGCGTGCGCTTCAGACAAATCCATTCCAATCTCCTTCAAAATGAAAAGAACTCCAACTGACTGGCACCTTAGAACCGCGTGGCCATCCCGATACGCCCGATGGCCTGACTGGATCCGGACGACGCCGCGTCTGGCCCGAAGAGTCCGTTGATCCATGCCTGAGCGCCGTGGTCGCCGGCAGCATGCTGGTAGACGCCTTCCAGGTAGACCGAGGTACGTTTCGACAGCGCATACATCAAGGTCGACGTGATCTGTTGCGCTTTGTTGTGGCTGAGCTGTGCATTTCCCTTCATCCACTGGTAGTTGGCGCCAAGTGTCAAGCCGCCGGAGAGGGTCCAGTTTGCGCCCGCCTGCACGACGTTCACCATTGCACCGGAGAATGTGTTGCGCGTGTTCGTGTAAAGAATGTGGGCAAGCACCGAAGGGAATCCATAGTGCGCGCCCACGCCGACGTTGCGTATGCCGTCCCGGCCATTGTTGATCGCGCTATAGCGCGCGTCCGTGACGGCAGCGCCGAGCGCCAGCGGGCCGCGCTCATAATTCACTCCCGCGCTGGCGGTCCGCCCAGAGGTTACAGAGCCTGCGATCTCACCGAAACCATACAAGGCGCCAAGAGTGAAGCCTCCAGTTGACGGTGTCACATATTTGACGGAATTTGCTACGCGCGTGGAGGCGCCGACGCGATCGAAGTCGGTCGCTCCGGTTGGATTATTCGGAATGCCGAGGCCAGTGAACGGACCATTCCGGAAATTGTAGAAGCCGCCATATAGCAGGCCACCGTCAAGACCGGAGAACAATAGAGATTCAGTCATGAAGTCGTACTGGTTCCCCAGGGAGATTTTCCCCCAGGATGCATTGCCAAGACCGACAAATGCCTGCCTGGCAAAGAGCGAACCATTCGACGGAATCGTTGCTCCATTGTCATTGCTGAACTGGCTGGCCAGTTCAAAGAATACCTTGCTGCCTCCGCCAATGTCCTCGTTCCCGCGCAGTCCGAAAATGCTTGGCACATACACCCCGGTATCGAGCAATGCGCCCCGTTTGCCGGATTGATTGCTTACATACGTCACACCGGCATCAAGCATTCCGAACAGCGATACGCTGCTCTGGGCGCAAGCGCCGGCACCGAACCCAAGACACGGCAGCGCCAACAGCCATGTTGCCTTTACGGTCTTCGTTGTTTTCATTGTCGTCTCCTCGTTATATTCTTGTACGCTGCGCTGCGGGCGCGAACTGCGGAGAGCCCCACGGAACGTGGCGCCATCACGCATCAGTCATCACCGGTTGCCAGCAACGTCCGCTGCCCGCCGTTCACCCTCCCGCGCAGGCCGGGCACCTGGGTTGGCGGCGGCCGGAAGGTGCCAGCGTGTGGGCAGAAATGCAATGCCATGGCGCGCGGCGAGTTCCCCCCAGATTCCCCTGGGATAGAAACGCATCACGACGATGCCGATCAATCCCAGAAGAATCAGGTAGGTGCTACCGGTATCGGCAAGGTACTGCCGCATCACGAAATAGACGATGCAGCCAATGATCGGGCCCTCAAGCGTGCCGATTCCGCCAATCACCACGATGAAGATGATGTAGCCGGTCCAGTTGATGTCGAACGCGGAAGCCGGCGAAATACGCAACTTGGTCAGGAAGATAAATGCGCCCAGCATGCCGTAGGCAGCGCTGACCACGATATAGACAGCGAACTTGAGGTGCCGCTGATGAATCCCCATGGTGGACGCCGCGCTCTCGTTGTCTCGTATCGCGCAGAGCGCGAGACCATACTTCGACCTGAGCATGCGGTACGCGCCATAGTTCACCGCGACGGCAAGCAGCAGGGCGACGAAATAGAGCAGCATGTCGCGGCTCATCCAGCCGAGGTCAAGGGAGCGCACCGCATCCAGGGGAATGCTGATTCCCGACCCCGCGCCAAGCGTGCTCGCCTGCGAAAATGCCAACCGGAACACCTCGGCGATCACCCAGGTCCCGATCGCCAGGTATGGTCCGGCCAGGCGAAAGACCGCAAACGCGACGATGCACGCCATGCCCGCAGCGCACAACCCGGCCAGGACGATCGATGCCAGTGGCGGCATCTTGAAGAAGATCGCCAAGGAAAAAAGGACATACCCCCCGCTGCCAAGGTAGGCCTGCTGTCCGAGCGACATGAATCCGCCATAGCCAGCCAGGATATTCCAGAGCTGTGCGAGCGCGACGAAATAGAAGAACTCGACGAGCATGGACTGCTGTCCCGTATCGAGAACGAAAGCCAGTGCGGCCAGCGCAACGGTTGCGGCAGCAAACGCGCCGTCGGTGCGCAAAAACCTCGGCGCGCCGGCAGGCAGCGTCAAGTGAGATGTCAGGTGTGCGCTCATTGGTTGCCTCGTTGGGGAAAGAGTCCGTTGGGCGCGATCAGCAGCACCAGGAGAAACAGCAGATGGCCGGCAAGGAGTTGCCAGTCGGGGTCAAGCGATGCGCCGACGCTCTGTGCGACGCCGAGCGCGATGCCGCCGGCAAGGGTGCCCCACAGCGAACCCAGCCCGCCAATGACCACCGCCTCAAACGCAAAGATCAACCGGTCCGGTCCGCTGGCAGGATCGAAACTCGCCCGCGTTCCCATGAAGACCGCGGCGATGCCGACGACGGCCATCGACATGCCGGTCGCCAGCGCGAACAGGTTGCGGTGATTGATACCCATCCAGCCAGCCGCCTCCGCGTCATCGGAGGTTGCCCTGAATGCCCGTCCGATAGCGGTGCGCCGCAGCATGAACTGGAGCGCCCCAAGAACGGCAATGGCCGCCAGCAGCGTGATCACCGGGAGGATGCCAACAGCGATGCCGCCGCCAAGGGACAGGCTCATTGTCTCGATCGAGCCGCCAGGAAGCTTCCTGGAGTCCGCAGAGAAAATACCCAGGAGACCATTCTGCAGGACGATGGACAGGCCGAACGTCAGCAGCATCGGACGCAGCACGTTGGCGCCCATGGCACCGTTCAGTAGCGCGCGCTGCAAGACATAGCCGATCGCAAACATGACCGGGACGGTTAGCAGCAACGAGGCAAATGAAGTCTCTGCCCCCGGGATGCGAATGGCAAAGGCGAGGAATGCCGCCAGCACGATCAGGTCGCCGTGCGCGACGTTGACCAATCGCATGACACCGAAAATGAGCGACAGCCCGCTGGCATACAAGGCGTAGAGGCCGCCCAGAAGAATGCCCTGAACGATCACATCGATCCAGCCCGTCATTGTTCTTCTCCAAAGTACGCGCGTCCGATCTCGTCCTTGCTGGCCGATGCGGATTTGCCGGACAGCGTGACCCGTCCCTTCTGCATGCAGTAGTAGCGGTCCGAGAAGCGAAGCGCCTGATGAATATCCTGCTCGACGATCAGCAGAGTCGTGCCTTCCTCCTTGAGGGTTGCGAGGTGGCCATACATCTCTCGAATGATCTTGGGCGCTAGGCCCAGCGACAGCTCATCGCACATCAGCAAGGAGGGGTTCGACATGAGCGCACGCCCGATGGCGACCATCTGCTGCTCGCCACCGCTCAGGGACGTCACGTTCTGCCCGCGCCGCTCCGCGAGCCGGGGAAACATCGTGTAGACGCGTCCCAGATTCCACGGACCCGGCCGCCTGGCGTACGCCCCGATCTGCAGGTTTTCCTCCACGCTCAGGCTCGGAAACATGCGGCGCCCCTCGGGAACGAGCGCAATGCCCTTGCGCACCACCACCGCCGCACTGTCGTGTCCGAGGCTGTGTTCGCGTAGGCGTATCGCGCCGTGCCTGACAGGGAGCGCTCCCGAGATCGCCTTGAGCAAGGTCGACTTCCCAGCACCATTCGCACCGATGATCGCCACCGACTCGCCTTGCTGGATTGTCAGGCTCAGGGCAAACAGCGCCTGAAAGTCACCGTAGTACGCATCGAGTTCATGAATGCTAAGCATGGGCTTCCACCTCGATACCCAGATACACATCCCGCACCGCGGCGCTGTGCATCACAGCCGACGGCTCGCCTTCCATGAGCTTTTTGCCGAAGCTCAGCACCATCAGCCGGGAGACAACCGCCAGGAGCGCGTGCACGACGTGCTCGATCCAGATGATGGCGGTGCCTTGGGCGTGGATGCATTGAATGGTTGCAACCAGTTCCGCCGCCTCGCCCTCCGTCAAGCCGCCTGCAATTTCGTCGAGCAACAGGACCTTCGGGCGGGTCGCCAGCGCTCGCGCCAGTTCCAGTCGCTTGCGTTCGAGCAGCGACAGCGCAGCCGCCGGCTTGTCGGCATGGCGGAGCAACCCGGTCAGTGCCAGCGTTTCGTAGCAGTGCTGCTGAGCTCGGCGCGCGTCCAACCTGGCGCCAAAGAACGCGCCCACGAGCAGGTTCTCAAATACCGTCAGCTGGGAAAAGGGCCGGGGGATCTGGTACGTTCGGCCGATCCCGGCAATCGCCCGCTCGTTTGGAGATGCATTGGTGACGTCCCGCCCTTCCAGCAGGATACGGCCGCTGTCCGCGCGGATGTTGCCGCTCAGCAGGTTGAAGAAACTGCTCTTTCCGGCACCGTTGGGGCCAATGACGCCCAGCGCTTCGCCGTCACCGAGCGCAACGGACAAATCGTCGGCGACCGTCACCGCGCCGAATCGCTTCACCAGCATTTCGGCGGAAAGGACACAATGATCCATACGACCCCTCAGGTGAGAATTGCCAGGCGCTTCTGCACGCCGATATCCTTCGCAAGCGTTGCGCTCACGATCTGCAGATCCAGTGGATGCCTGTTGCCCGCGGTCCATTGCGCGCCTACCAGCGGCGTCTTGGTGACGTTCTTGACCGGGCTCCCAGTCCACTTGACGGGACCGACGGCCGACGCGTAGTCGGTAGCGCGGATCGAGGTGACAATCGCCTGTGGCGTCAGCGCGGCGCTCCGCTTGAGCACGTCAAGTGCGACCTCGAACAAGGACAGCGTTGCGCCAAGGGGTTGCACCCACTGCCGGCCGGTAGCCGCTTCGTAGGCAGCGGCAAACTGTGCGCTGGTTTCGCCGGTCAGTGTGGAGCGATAGGGATAGGCGGGCGACCACGCCACCTCCGTGGACAAGCCGACGCCTCGTGGCCCGAGTCCTGCAACCGCGGAAGGAAAGAGCAGCGCCTTGGCAAAGGTCACGATCTTCGGCTTGAAACCCTGCTGGGCTGCCTGGCTCCAGAATGTAGCGAACGCTGCGGGCGGCAGGACGCCCGTCACGATCTCCACGTTTGCCGCCTTGAACGCGCGGATCTGCGCCGAGAAGTCATTGGCGGTCGGCTGGAACCGGCCAAGGTCGATGAGCTTGTAGCCTTTCGCAGCAAGCGCCGCCGGAAAGCCAAACGCCTTGTCACTGAACGCGTTGCCTTCTGCATCGTTCGGCCAGAGCGCTCCGACGGTGCGATTGGTGGCGGCGCCGGCGCTGTCCCAGATGGCCGTATATACCGCGATCAGGTCTTCCAGTCCCCAGCAAAAGTGATACGTGTACTCGAAGCCCTTCGCCGGCGAACCGCCTCGCCCGAAGTAGTAAGGTTGCCACGGGCAGTTCGTGGTGATGCAGGGGATCCGGCCCAGCTCGCATTGATCGGATACGGGGTTGACGGTGTCCGCAGTGCACGCGGACACAATCAGGTCCACCTTGTCGTCCTTGATCAGGCTTGCCGTGACCTCGGCGGCGCGATTCGGATTCGACTGGCTATCCTTTTCGATGATCATTACAGGATGCACATTGCCCGCTACGGAGATGCCGTTCGCAATCGCTGCGCGCACGCGCTGCAGGATGAATCCATCGGTCTCCGCGAACGGGGCGAGCGGCCCTGTTCGAGGGCTCACGTAGCCAATCTTCAGCGGCCGCGCGGCCGCCGAAGCGTGCCGGATCGATTGCACGCCGACCGTGGACGCGCCCAGTGCTACCAGGCCGCGCAAGGTGGCGCGGCGCCCGGCGGAGTGCATTCGGCGGACAGTGCCACCTTCCATTTCCTTCTTCATGTCTTGTCTCCTGTCATGCTTATGTCGGCGCGGCTCTTCTTTGGAACCGCTTGCCTTTCGTACCTGCCGCTCCGGGCGGGGCGAATCACTATCCGGCTGTGTAGCCTCCGTCGATGTATAGGGTCTGGCCGGTGCAAAACTCCGACGCCCTGGAAAGCAGGAACTGCAACGCCCCGACGAGATCCTCAGGTTCCCCCAGGCGCCCGAGCGGAATACGCGCGAGCATCCCTTCGCGCGCCGCGCGGCCGCGATCGTCATCGGCGAACATCCATGCCGTGAGCTCGGATCGGAACACCGTCGGCGCGATGGCGTTGACGTTGATGCCGTAGCGGCCCAGCTCGCATGCCAGTGTCCGCGTCAAGCCATCGATCGCAGCCTTTGAGGGGCAGTAGGCCGAGTAACCGGCGGCAAGCCCGAGCTTGCCGCGCGTGGACGACAGCAGGACAACCCTGCCGCGCTGCGCCATCTCGATACAGTGGGTGGCGAAGGCCTTGCAGACCAGCCACGATCCGCGCACGTTGGCTGCCATTACGTGTTCCCACTGTTCCGTGGTCATATCCTGGATCGGCGCGGGATCGTTGGTACCCGAGCCGACGACGACGAAGTCGATGGCGCCGAACTGCGCAACCGCTTCGTCGATCAGGTTGCGGGCATTGGCCTCCGTGTCGGGCCTGCATGCCTTGGCCTTGACCCGGATGCCGTCGGCATTCAATTGCACTTCGAGCTCGCGCAGCGCCTGCGCATTCGCCCCCGCGATCACGAGTCTCGCTCCGGCATCGGCCAGGCTGTGTGCCGCGGCCCGTCCGAACGCGCCGGTGGCACCGGTGATCACGCCTACCTTGCCTGACAAGCCAAAGGCGGCACTGGTACTAGCCATTGTTTCCTTCTCCTGTAGATTGGCTCCCGGGCAAGGCCGAAGCCAGGATCACGAGCATCGAGGCCGGCAACCTGGAATCGTTCCTGATGCTTCGCCCTTCGCCGGCCGGAATCACGCACGAGTCCAACGCCTTGAGCACGACGTCCCCGCCGGCGGTTGTGAGCGTGATCTCACCGCTCAGCACCACGTAGACCTTCTCTGTCGGCCCTGCGTCCCATTGCGCACCGCCGTCTGGCAAAAAGTGCGACAGGCCTACCCAAAAATGCTCCACGTGCGTGGCATCGAGCCCCTGCAAGCGCAGGGACCGCATGTCGAAATGCCTGGCCGCGTCATAGCGAGCGGCGGCATGCAGTCGTTTGACTTCCATGGCCGCGTCCGTTACAGACCGCTTTCGATACGGAAGGACTGGCTCTTGTCCTGCATCGCCACCACGCGCACGATGCATCCGTCGCCCTTTACCCAGCGCCAGGGGAACGCCGCTATCGTCACCCGCTTCCCGGTCACCTTGTCGAGATCGCCCCCGACATTCTCGATACCAGGGATACCCGCCTCGAGCAGCGCACGATGCGCCGGCTCCCAATACGGAAAGTCCTGCTCGACGGAACGGCCCGTTTCACGCTCATACTCCTCGCATACCCGCGGCAAGAGCGGGCCAACACCGTGGCGGCCGATAGCAGTGCCCAGCGGATGGTCAAGGGCTTGCTGGTCGACGCCCACCATCTTCACGCCCTTTTCGGCCAGCCATTCGCCTGCTTCCTTGTACAGGCCGGGAGAGTAGGCGTAGTACTGGCTGTTGTCGCCGTAATGATGGTGCCAGCCGGTGTTGATCATAACGATGTCGCCCCTCTGGATCTTCGGATAGGCGTTCTCTAGGTCCTTGGCCGTGATGACTTCCCACTTTTTCTTGGGAATGCTGACCACCACGCCCGTGCCGAAGAAACGGTCCAGCGGGATCTCGTCCAGGAACGGCGTGCCTTCGATCACGTGCGCAGGCGCATCGATATGCGTACCGCTATGCATGACAGTGGTAATGCGTTGCGTGAGCACCCCGGACTTCGCCATGTAATGGATCCGCTCGATCTTCACGTCTTCGAAGTACGGCCAGTTAGGTACGCCGTGACCCCAGGGGTGGCTCAGTTCGACGAATTCGACGCCGTCGGTATTGGAAGGGGGCGTGGCGGGGTATGCGGATATCGACATGATGTCTCCGTTGTGGAAAGGATGGCGTGATTTCAATGGGTTCAGAACGCGACGTTGTCGCGCCCTTTGAGTTGCAGCATGGATCGCGCTTCGGCGGGCGATGCGATATCGAAACCGAGTTCTTCCAGGATGTGGCGGATCTTCCTGACCTGGTCGGCATTGGACCGCGCCAGCTTGCCGCGCCCGAGGTACAGGCTGTCTTCGAGGCCGACCCGCACGTTCGCCCCCATGATCGATGCGTAGGTCAGCAACGGCATCTGGTGGCGCCCGGCACCCAGCACGGACCAGTAGTAGTCGCGGCCGAACAGCCGGTTAGCCGTCTCGCGCATGAACGTCACGTTCTCGGCTGCAGGCCCGATACCGCCCAGGATCCCAAAGATCGTCTGGACAAAAAACGGCGGCTTCACCAGGCCTGCATCGACGAAGTAGGCCAGGTTGTACAGGTGCCCAACGTCATAGCACTCGAACTCGAACCGGGTCCCGCATCCTTCGCCAAGCTCCATGAGGATGCGTCGGATGTCCTTGAAGGTATTGCGAAAGATCGTATCTTCCGTGCCCTCCACGTATGGCTTCTCCCAATCGTGCTCCCACTGGGCAATCTTCGAAGCGACAGGGTGGATCGAGAAGTTCATCGAGCCCATGTTGAGCGAGGCCATCTCGGGCCGCGCGCGCAATGGGGGCGCGAGTCGCTCCTCCAGTGTCATCTTCGTGCTGCCGCCGCTCGTGATGTTGATCACGGCATCGGTCTGCCGCTTGATCTCCGGAAGGAACTGCATAAAGACGTCGGGATCGGCACTCGGGCGGCCGTCCAGCGGATCGCGCGCATGCAGATGCAGGATCGACGCTCCCGCCCGCGCGGCGTCGACCGCCTGCTGCGCAATGTCTTGGGGCGTGATTGGCAGATAGGGCGACATCGTGGGCGTATGGATCGCCCCCGTCACCGCGCATGAAATGATGACCTTCTCAGCTGCCATGGCTGTCTCCTGTTTATTTTAGTACCGCATTGCGGTTACTGTGTATCGCTTTGCGGTTACTTTATGGAGGGGCGTCAGCGTTGTCAAGCGTATAGGCAGCGGCGTTCCCTGTAACGCGTTCAACGGGAGGCATGCAACTCCCTCGCAGCCCTTGCCAGGACTGGGAATTCGGCTGTTCAGCAGCGTTTACCCTTGGTTGACCGATGCCGGTTTCCTGCTTATTGTTAACCGCGATAAGGTACATATGTACCGTATAACGGTTAAAAATAAGCGGGAGAGGATATTGAATTCAATGTGTATCGGTGTCGTCGGTGCCGGGCTGATGGGCCACGGCATCGCGCAGGTATTCCTGGAGGACGGCCGGTTCGATGTGTGCGTCTACGATGCCGCGCCAGGCTTGATTGAAACCGTGCAGGAACGTATCGCTTCCAATCTGAAGACGCTGGGACGCCCCGCTGTGTCTTTCGCAAAGCTCAAGCTGAGCGACGACATCGGCGAAGCCTTATCCGGCTGTCAGATCGTGTTCGAAGCTGTGCCCGAGAAGCTCGAGATCAAGCATCACGTCATGCGCCAGATCGAGGCGGTCGTATCTGGCGAGTGCATCATCGCGTCGAACACTTCCGTCATACCCATCGGCCATATCGGCGAAGCGATCAGCAAAAAGGATCGCCTCGTGGGAACGCACTGGTGGAATCCGCCCTTCCTCATCCCGCTAGTTGAAGTCGTGCAGGCGACGGCAACGAACCAGCAGGTCGTCGAACGCACGATCTCGCTGCTGGAATCGGTCGGCAAGGTGGCGGTACACGTCAAGAAGGATGTTCCCGGCTTCGTCGGCAATCGCTTGCAGCATGCGCTCTGGCGCGAGGCAATCGCCCTTGTGTCGCAAGGCATCTGCGATGCGCGGACGGTGGATCTGGTCGTCAAGAACTCGTTTGGCCTGCGGCTGCCGGTATTGGGGCCGCTGGAGAATGCCGACCTGGTCGGGCTGGACCTGACGCAGGACATTCACGCCGTTATCCTGCCGACGTTGGATAGCACGTCGTGGCCGAACCGTATCGTGACGAACAGCGTGCGCGACGGCAACCTCGGCATGAAGTCCGGGAAGGGATTCTACGAATGGACGTATTCGAGTGCGCAGGGCGTCAGGGAGCAGCTCCTGGCGTATCTTGCCGCCGCCCTAAAGGAACGCAGCGATGCCCAGACGTAAGGCGTAGCCTTGGGGAACAGGGCCGGAACCTGGGTCAGGCCCTGCGCAGCGGTCCTGCCAGGAGCCGCGCCCTGCATTCCACAAGCTTCTCAGTGAGAAGCGCTTCGCTTTGCACGAAACGGTGGGTCGGGGTCGGCACCGAGATGGCGATACGCTGGTCCATTGGCCCGAGCAAGCCGATTGCGACGGCGCAAATCCCCAATGAGTTCTCCTCGCGGTCCACGGCGACATGGGTGGCCCGCGTCGACTCAATATCCTTTGCGAGATCGTCCCAGCTGCGAAGGGTATGCGGTGTCAGTTGCTCGAACTTCAGCTTGCCTTTCATCTTGGCCAGGGCCGCGTCGTCCAGCATGGCAAGCAGGGCCTTGCCATTCGCCGAGCAATGCAACGGGAACGCGGCTCCGACAGCGGAAACGGCCCGCAGCACATGCGTGCCCTGTACCTGATCGATAAACACCGCCTTGTTCTGATCCAGTATCGACAAGTCCACAGTTTCTCCCGTCGCTTTCGACAAGTCGACAAGCGCGTCGCGGACCAGATCCGCGATCTCGAACTTCGTCGCGTTGGCCAGCGAGAGGATAGCCGGACCAAGCCGCACGCCACTGCCGCCCGAAGCGGACATTGTCAGACCCTCCGCGCCCAGGGCATCGACAATCCGCTGCACGGTCGAGCGCGGCAAATCCACATCTTTTGCAATGGCGCCAAGACTCAGGCCACCTGGGTGGCTGCTCAACGTGCGCAGTATTTCCGCCGCCCGCGCAATGACCTGGATGCCTGCCCTCGCGGCGCGGGGGTCCTCTCCGGGGTATTCGGAGTGTGGGGTGGGGGACGGTGCCGCAGCGGCGACCGACGATTCTGACTTCCGCATTCTTCAATACTCAAATGGTTGCACGGATGTAGGACGGCGGAAGAGAAAAAGTCTGCCAACTGCCATGCTGAGGTAGATCCTTCGTCCTCGGTGCGCCGGTCCCTGGGCAGAATCTTATTGCAGCAGCGTTATGCATGGAGCCCAATGGATGCATCAAGGACGCCTGCTGCCCCGAAACACGGGTTCAGGAAAGCCGATGTGAATTATAGATCAACGTAGATTGCGCGCCTCACTTGACCGTCGCGCAAGAACAGTGCGGCTCCAACTCGCATGGGAATGCAGCAGCCTTGCAGCCTGCGGCGACCTATTATTTCGATCGCGTTCGAGCGCCGCGAACCATGACCTGAGCGGCAGACTCACAGCCGAAAAACGATACTCTCAAGTGAGCCCTGTCATGATCGCATGGCAATGCCCAGTGCCAACACCACGTGGATTCGTGATCGGCTGTGACTGGGTGCCGCGATCGGGGGCACAAGGTGGAAGTATTGGTAGGGACGCTGGTTTCGGGTGTAATGGAAATCAACCGCCCCGACGCAAGCGCTTCCGTGCATTGGTTGTCGGGCAGCACACTCCATCCTTGACCCTTTACGACGAGATCCCGGATGCTGCGCAGGTCGGGAATGATCAATGCGGCCGGCAATGCCGAGAGTTACCCGTGGCCAGAATCTTTTTGAAACGGCCTCTAAGCCCTATGCGTTGCGAAGTATCGACTGGGCGCCTCACCCAGGACATGCTTGAAGACTGCCGCGAATGCACTTGCGCTGCTGTAACCCAGCTCCATGGCAACGCGCGTGACAGGTTCGCCGTTGCCGAGCCGAACCACGGCCGCGAGCAGGCAGGCTTGTTGCCGCCATTCGATATAGCTGACGCCGGTGTGCAGCCGAAACTGACGGGTAAAGGTGCGGCGGCTCATGCCGGTGCGCCGCGCCATGTCGTCGATGCCGATCTCCTGCGAGGGGAATGCCAGGAACTCGCGGCAAGCGCGATCGAGGCGCGGCTCCGCGGGCAATGGCGCATTGAGAGATAGCGCGGGCATGGCGGCGATCTCGTGCAACAGCAAACCCATCAGATGGCCGTCGCGCCCGCCGGCCGCATAGTGCGTGGGCACCGCCAGCGCCTGCTCCAGCAATTGCCTCAACAGCGGCGACACGTCGCAGACCTGGCAATGCACAGGCAAGCCAAGCCGCTGCACGGCCTGCTCGCGGATGTAGGTGTTGAGCATGGTGACCGGGCCGCGCATCTGCATGGCGTGTGGCAGCCGGGACGGCACCCAGACGGCGCGCTGGGGCGGCACCACCCAGTTGCCCTCGTCGGTGCGTACCGTGATGACACCACGCGCGGCATAGGCGAATTGCCCGCGCTGATGGCGGTGCGATGGGAAAAGCTCGCCGTCCGCGTAGTCTCGTGCCGTCACGACGGCATCGCACGGCGTGTTCTCGTAGGGATCGATCGTGGTTTTCCGCATGGCCTGATTTTATTTCTTTTTGACCTGCAATCGAAAGCAGGCCATACGGATTTCCGGCAAATTTCCGTCGATGCCAGCGCTTGACGCCTTGCAGCCAGGAAGAGACACACCGACCATGCAGAGAAAACACCTGTTGCTGGCCGTCGTCGTGACGGCCGTTTGGGGATTCAACTTCCCCATCACCAAACTCGGGCTTGCCGGGATCGATCCACTGCTGTTGACGGCCATCCGTTTTACGCTGGCCGCTTTGCCGTGGGTGTTCTTCGTGAAACGACCGCAGGTGGCCTTCCATTGGCTGGCGGTCTATGGATTGATCTTCGGCGTGGCGATGTGGGCGTTGATCAACCTGGGGATTGCGATGGGCGTACCGCCCGGCAGCGCCTCCTTGTTGATCCAGTTCAGCGCATTCTTCACGCTGGGCTGGGGCGTGCTGTTGTTCCGCGAAAGCCTGGCATTGCCTCAGTTGATCGGCATGGTGCTGGCTGCCATCGGCCTGGTGGGCATCCTGCTGGGCAGTCCCGGCAGGGCCACCACAATCGGTTTTAGTTTGGTGATGGTCAGCGCCGTGGCCTGGAGCATCGGCAACATCGTCATCAAGGTGTCCAAGGTGCGCGAGATCTTCGCCTTCGTGGTGTGGGCCAGCCTGTTCCCGCCGATTCCGCTGTTTCTGTTGACCTGGCTGCTGCATGGGCCGGGGCCATTTGCCGCGTTGCCCTCGCATTTGAGGGGGGCCGCCATGTTTTCACTGGCGTTCCAGGTCTACGGCGCGACGCACTTCTGCTACTGGGGATGGAACCTGCTTTTGCGCGAGTACCCGGTGTCGCGGGTTGCGCCCCTGTCGCTGCTGATTCCGGTGTTCGGCATCGTCAGTTCCCTGTTCATCATCGGCCAACGCCCCAGCGCCTCGGATAGCGTCTGCATCGCGCTGATCCTGCTGGCACTCGCCGTCGGCATGAACAAGGGTCGCATCCTGCCGGCAAGGCAGCCCGTTAAGCGCCGGCCCCTTGAAAGCCAAGTCTCCGTGAGGGAGCCTTGAGCGGCACCGACCCGGCCCCCAGCCCGAAGTGCGCTCCGATCTTTTGACTTCCGAGGGCTGAAACGCGCAATGCGCATTGGCGAGTTCCAGTTGCTTTAAATGGCGATGTATGTCAGTTTACAGGACATATTCATCCAGCATACTGGACAACCATGGACATCAACGATCTCATCGCCCGGCGCGTGCGAACGCTGCGCGACGCCCAGGGCTTCTCGCTGGCCGCGCTGGCTGAGCGCAGCGGCGTGAGCCGCTCCAACATCTCCTTGATCGAGCGTGGCCAGAGCAGCGCCACGGCCACGGTGCTCGACAAGCTGTCCGCTGCGCTGGGCGTCACCGTGGCGTCGCTGTTCGAGGACAGCACGCCGCAGGCCGAGCCGTCGCCCATGGCCCGTGCGGCGGAGCAGCCGGTGTGGACCGATCCCGCCTCCGGCTATATCCGCCGCAACCTCTCCCCGGCGGCACCCTCGCCGATCCAGCTGGTTGACGTGGTCTTCCCGGCAGGCAAGCGCGTGGCTTATGAAACCGCCGCGCGCGAAGCCGATATCCATCAGCAAGTCTGGATGATCGATGGCGTCATGGAAATGACAGTGGGCGACCAGCACTGGCGCCTGGAAACCGGCGACTGCCTGTCCATGCGGCTGGACCGCCCCATCGTCTACAAGAATCCCACCCGCAAGCCTGCGCGCTACGTCGTGGCGCTGGCCACGATGCCATTCACGCCAACCAGGAGAAACGCATGACCGAGATGCCCGGGATGACCGAACATATCACCGTGCGGCGCGTCAGCGCTGGCGAAGCCGCCGCTTGCATCGAGGCGCTGGCCGATGTGCTGATCGATTGCGTGGAGGGGGGCGCGTCGGTGAGCTTCATGCTGCCGCTGCCGCGCGAGAAGGCCCTGCAGTTCTGGCGCGGCGTGGCCGATGGCGTCGCGCGCGCAGAGCGCGTGCTGCTGATCGCGCAGGACGGCGAAGGGCAGATCCTTGGCACCGTCCAGGTCATCCTGTCGATGCCTGACAACCAGCCCCACCGCGCCGACGTGGCCAAGATGCTGGTGCACCGCAAGGCCCGCCGCCGCGGCGTAGCGCAGCTGCTGCTGGCGGCCCTGGACGATGCCGCGCGCGAGGCGGGCAAGTCGGTGCTGGTGCTCGACACGGTGACTGGCGGCGACGCCGAGCGCCTGTACGCGCGCGCGGGATGGCAGCGCGCCGGCGAGGTGCCGAAATACGCGCTGATGCCGGACGGCGAGTTCTGCGGGACTACGTTCTTCTACAAGCACCTCTGAGCGCATCGGCGCCATCCGCACGAGTCGATGCGGGCAAGGCGGGCGCGCGCGCCGGCGCCAGCCCCGATGACGGCTTCGTCACCTACCGCGGCCGCCTCCCAGGCACCGAAGCGCCCGCGCGCAAGCTGACCTAATGGTTGGCTCCAGACGGCTCACACCCACAACCGGTACAGCCAGAACGATTCGTCTTCGTCAAAGCGCCGCGCAAACTCGCTCGGCGAAAAGCCGGTGATCTGTTTGGAGGCGCGGCTCAAATGGGCTTGATCCGCAAAGCCCTCGTCCTGGGCAAGCCCTGCCCAATCGAAGGGCAGGCCCGCCTCGTACCGGTCCCGCGCGGAAAAGAACACGCCTTCGGTCTTGACGAGCGACTGCCACTGGCGTAGCGATCGCCCGCTGTGCGCCTTGATGCGGCGCTCGACCTGGCGCGGGCTGTGCGTGCGCAGCCATGCGTTGGCTTGCCAGGCGAGGCGTTCGACCCAATGGCGGCCAAACCGGCGCAGCGAGGGCATGGGCGACGTGCCGCCCTGCAGCGCCTGCCAGCGCTGCGCAAGGTGCAGTTCCAATGCGGCCTGCGTGGCCGCGTCGTCGGCGGCATCGAGCAGCGCCTGCAGGAATGGCCACCAGGCGGCATCGAGCACTGCATGGGCGGCGACAAAGCGGTCCTGCACGGCAGCCAGGTCCAGGCCAAGCAATGCCCGCGCGGCATCCGCCGCGAAGCACACCGTGCCAGCACGCCCGGTGGTCGGTGCCCAGCCCACCGTAGGACGGGACTGGCTGCCCGAGACCACCACCGCCGCGCCGAATGGCCGCCACTGCGGGCTGCCGCCGGTGCGCTCGACAAGCCCCGCATCCAGGCCCTGGTACCACGAAAGACACACCAGCGGCGTGGCCGCGACATGCGACAGCCGCTGCGCGCTGCTCAAGTTCAAGCCGCGCGTATCGCGGTGGACGACGGCGGCAACCGCGCCCTGCAAGGCGGGCGGCGCGAGGTACAGGCGGTCGCGCACGGTCTTCGCTTCGCCCGGCGCGCGGGGCGCGCGCGCTAGCGGATCGGGGCAATGTGGCGGCAGGGGCGGCAGTTCGGTGGAGAGCATCGCGCGAAAAACAGGGAGCCGGCCATGTCGTTTGCGTTCAAGACCGGCGCCGCAGGATGGTGAACAATGGGTCGAATGAATACCTCATCTTC